>JAAUPH010000201.1 GCA_012035435.1 Sphingopyxis sp.
GCCAGTTGGAGCGGTGTGTGCCCTTCCCTACTCCATCGGTACCCGATCGGCTCGAGCTCGGCATCGTGGTCGATCAACCACTTCGCGAAATCACGCTCGTCGCGCAGGATGCTCCAGTGCAACGCGGTCGAACCCGCGCTCGAGCCCACGATCGGTGCTTCCTTGTCAAAGATGTTGAACGCCGACAGCGTGACATCCAGATTGTCGGTCAGCCCCATCCGCACGGTCAGATCGAAATAGTCGTAGGACGAGATCTTGTTGAAGTTCACGTTGCGACCGACCAGTGCCCCGCGGCCCGTGATGGTGCCGTTGAACAGGTTACGGCTGCCAGCGGTGAAGCCGCGTGCCAGGAAGTCGTCGGCCTGACCTTCATACTCCATCCCGTCGATGTGACGCCACAACAACGAAACGTCGATGGTGTCGAAGCTGAGCGTGGTGCGCTGGGTCCAGCTGAACTTCGGCGTGATCGAGCCGGTCGCAAGACCGGTCGAAATGCCGCAGTTGGTGCTGAAATAGCCAACGCATTCACGATCGTAGCTGGTCGGCGAAGCGCGAAACTTCGAGCTCATCGTATAGTTGCCCGAGAAGTTCAGTGCCAGCGTGGCAAAGTCCAGATCGGTCTTCCAGTTGATGACCAGGTCGATACCATCGGTCTGGAGGCGGCCTTCGTTGGTCAGCGGACCGGGCAGACCCAGGATCGGGTTCGCCGCAGTCGAGGTGCCGCTCAGACGACCATTCACCGCGTTACGACGGATGCGCGTACAGGCCGCGCTGGCCGCCGACGTTGCGGTGATGGTGTTGAAGCAACCACCGATCGAGTCGGCCGGGGCCTCTGTCGTGATCGCGTTCGCTACCTTGATGTTGTAATAGTCGATCGAGATTGACAAATTGGGGACGAAATCCGGCTGGAACACGGCACCGATTGTATAGGTCGTTGCCTTTTCCGGACGGATGTTGGGATTGCCGCCCCCCGTTAGGTTGGCCTGACCCGCAGCCGGGTCGAGGATAGCACCACGCGATGCCGCCGGGGCACCCTGTGCGGCGCAAACGGCCCACAGATTGTCTTGAGCAGCCGTATTCGGACCACCAACCGTTCCCGGCTTCGTGCCCGAGCACGGATCGATTAGCAGGTTGGTCAGACCCGTGACCACCGGCGCGAACAATTCGCCAATGTTCGGGGCGCGAACCGCACGCTGATAGTTGCCGCGCAGCTTGAGCGATTCAACCGGTTCCCAGTTGACGCCGAACTTGTAGGTCGTGGCGCTATACTTGGGGTTGTTCGTCGCATCGACGCGATATTTCGAGTGACGTACACCGGCCTCAAGGGTCAGATCGTTGAAGAAGGGCTGATCGGTCACGATCGGCGCGATGATTTCGCCGAACACTTCCTTCACGTCGAAACCACCGTCGAGCGGCAGAACCGCACCGCCGGCGCCGCCAAGCTCGCCCGGAATCGAGGCGAGATTGTCAGGCTTACGCTGCGCGCCATATTTGCGATATTCCGCACCAGCTGCAAACGAGACTTCCTGATCCGAAGCCAGCGTCAGGCCGGTTTCGCCAGAGAAAACGCCGCGCACTTGGCCCAGCTGCGATGCGTTGGTCACCGAGCTAGTGATGCCGCCGATGAAGCCGCCCATCGCCTCGGTAATGCTGCCGCCCTGACCAAACAGGTTGAGCGGGACGCAGGCGTTGCTCGTGTCGATACAGGTGTTGGGGTTGGTCGCATTCAGCGCCTGCTGTGTGCGGCTGCGTGACACATAGCCCGAACGGGTTTCGGTGTTTTCGCTTTCGCCATAGCTGCCGGTCACGTCAAACGAAATGCTGTCGGTCAGATTGACCGTTGCACCCATCGTGTAATCGAAGAACTGGGTGACATAGGTCGAGATGCGGGGCCCGAGTTCCACCGAGCGGCGATAGACCAGACCCAGCGGGATCGCCGGGTTGGTGTCGCACGTCGGCCCAAGCGCAATGCCTGCACGCGTACAGAAAGTGTTGCGCAGGTTGGTGTTCAGGAATGGGTTGTTGCCCGGAACCGTCAGCGGCAGACCGAACACGCCCGATGCGGCGATGATCGATTGGACCTTGTTCTTCGAGAAAATGCCGCGCGCATAAACTTCGATCGAATCCGACACCTCATAGCGCGCTGCGCCATAGATGTTGTAGCGTTCGAACGGCGTCGCATAGACGTTAAACGGATTGAAGTTGAAGAAATTGTAAGGCGTGACCAGGCTCTGCCCGTCCGGCGCGATCTGCAGGAAGCTGCCTGCGCTCGAGAAAGCCGCCGGATCCGACGTCGGCGAATCGCCGCTGGCGACACCGTTAGCCGAGTTGATCGTGAAGGTACCCGTATCGCGCGCACCAAAATAGACAGGGTCGGCTTCCTGATAACCAACGGCGAGCACAGCGTTACCGCGGCCGTCGTCAAAATTGGCGCCCAGCACGAGGTCGGCGCGGAACACATTGCCGTCGCCTTGTTCGGTCAGCTGCTGGCTGACGGTGAAGTCCATGCCCGCAAAATCGCGCTTGGTGATGAAGTTGACGACGCCCGAAACGGCATCGGCACCATAAGTGGTCGAAGCACCACCGGTCAGAACATCGACGCGATCGACCAGAGCCAGCGGGATGTTGTTCAAATCGACGATGCCCGAGAAGTTCGACGGGACGATGCGCTTGCCATCGAGCAGCACGATGTTGCGGTTCGCGCCAAGGCCGCGAAGGTCGACGCGTGCGCTGCCAACCTGGCCGTTGTTGACGTTCTGACCCAGGTTCGGAACGACACCGGGGATTTCGCGCAGGATTTGCTCGGCAGTGTTGGTCTGGCGTAGCGCAACTTCATCCGCGCCGATCACCGTGACGGGCGACGAGGCTTCGAGGTTGGGGTTGCGGATCAGCGTACCGGTGACGACGATTTCGCTCTCTTCCGCGCCTTCTTCCGCGTCCTGCGCAAAGGCAGGGGCCGAAATCAGGGCAACGCCGAGCACCAGCGGTGCGGCGCCCATCTTCAGCTTGGCAAATTGGGTTTTTTTCACAGTGCAGTCCCTTGCTCTGGTGGTTTGAAACGACCCGGGGCTGCTCGTGATCCCGCCATACGGCGTACACATTTTGCCCCGATAGTGCAGGCAGTGACGATTATGAGACACCACTGCAAGGGGCAAACCGCCGCAGCGCGGGGTTTTCAGTCACCGTTGTGACGCATTTGCAACAGCATTCTTATATGGCGACATTATCCTTGTGCAGTTGCCCAGCTGCGTGAAATTATATTTCGTCAGCGTGGAAGGAGCGGCAAAGGATCAAGCCGGGCGCTGCGCCAACGCAGGCCCCAATGCAGATGGGGACCCGTCGCGCGGCCCGTCGCCCCGACCGTCCCGAGCGGCTGCCCTTGCCGGACCACCTGCCCTTTAGCCACATCAAGCCGGGCGGCATGAAGAAAGGCGCTAGTCAGCCCCATGCCATGATCGACGATCAGCAAATTGCCCTCCAGCGTAAAGGGTGCGCTCGCCGCGAGCACCACCACGCCATCGGCTGGCGCCACAAAGGGCGTTCCCGTCGGCGCCGCAACATCCAGCCCGCTATGATAGCTGCCGGGCTTGCCCTGATAAACACGCTGCGACCCGAAAAACCCCGACAGCCGCCCGCGTACCGGCCAGATAAATTGCTGCCGCCACCCATCGCTGGTGACGTTCAGCCGCCGCGCCGCGTTAATCTGCTCCAGCTCGCCCGGACGGCGGCGCGCAAATTCGGCATCGTTTCCAGCGCTGCCGCGATAGGGCGCGTTAATCTGTTCGATTCGCCATTTGCCGGGCGCAATGATCAGCTTCGCGCTGACCTGCTCGCGCCCCGCCCGTTCGGCGCGCAGTTCGGCAGCCGCTGGCGAATCCCGGTCGAATGCGAGCAAAACCGGCCGTCATCCGTCACGGGCACCACGACGCCATCGACCGTCAACCGGGTCGTCCGTGCTGGTGCGACCGCAACCATCGCGAGTCCCTGCTGGGCCGACCGGGGCAGGATGAAACTGTCGGCGCGCACGATCTCGGCGCTCGGCGCGGGGGCGGCGCTTGCACTGCGCGTCATCAGTCCCGCTACGCTCACCGCGCTCCGGTTCGCTCCCACAGGAACCAGGCAACTGCCGGGAAGCAGCAAAAGCAGGCGCCCGCCGTCAGGCGCCGACCCGTCAGCCTCATCGATGGGCCCGTGCCGCCATCATCGCATCCGTGGCGATGGCCGCGGTGGCATAGGCTTCCTGCCGATCGACCGACCAATAGCGCAGCTCATCAAGCCCAATTGCCTGCCCAGTGATCGCACAGGTCACATGGTCGCCCGGCGTCAGCACGCGAAAGCCATTGGCCTGATAGTGAAGCCGCGCGGGGCGCTGGGTCGAGGCAACGAGCATCAAAACATCCTGAAGCAAGACGCGCTCGGCGTCCGTTAGCTTGCCTATAGCAGCTGCGACCGGCTTTGCTAAGACCCGAACAAATCGCCCTGACCAGCTTTCGGCGGAGCACGGCGCGGCGTAGCCGTCGCGGGTGGCGGCAGCGAACCCGTCGTCACATCGACCACCCCGTCGGCGAAGATCAGCTTGAGCGCGGCAGCCTGCCGCGCCGCATCGGGCGCTTGTCACCAAAGCATCGCTGCCATCGCGCACCATTGCATAGCCGCGCGCCAGCAACGCCCGCGCCACCGCCGGCGCGACTTCGTCGCCCTGGCGGCGATCAGGAATTTCCTTCACCAGGCGTTCGATCACCTTGTCTGACGTGATGCCGCTCGATTCGGCGTTGAAGTTCGTGATCACGCGATGGCGCAGCACCGGCTTGGCCAGCGCCGCGATGTCCTCGGGGCAGCTCGAAGACCATCAGGCTGCCGACGTGCATCGGCGTCTCGCGCGACTCGGTGTACAGCCACGACGCGTCGAGCGGGTTCAGGCGGGTCATCTTGTTGTCCCCTCGCAATGAACAAAACAAAGGGCCGGTGGTCGCACCGGCCCTTGCAGTGTGGCGCATCGCCGCGCCGAATCACATCAGCTTGACCTCGACGCGACGCGCGTCGTCAGCGCTGCCGGCGTTGATCACTTCCGGCTTCTTCGTTTCAATGCGGTCCTCCGACACGCCCGCGGCCTTGAGCGCGTCGCGCACGGCGAAGGCGCGGAGCTTGGCGAGTTCGGCGTTCTTCGCCGGGTCGCCCGATGCGTCGTGAAAGCCGCTGATGACCAGCTTTCCGGGGCTCGTCTTGGCC
>JAAUPH010000202.1 GCA_012035435.1 Sphingopyxis sp.
ACCCATTGTTGTGTAGCGACAGGCCCCAGAAGTTTGGAGGATTGCACCTCGGCGATGAACGAGATGTAAACCGTGCCAGAGCCGCCTGCGAGTGCGCTGAGCTGGCGGAAGTTGCCTTGGTCAAAGCCCACGTCGTCGACTTTGCTGGTACTGCTCGAGCCTAGGGTGTTGCCGCCCTGGGTGTAGGTCAGCGGCCCGGGCGTTGACGTTGCTGCTCTGAGGGGAGGTGTTGGGGCCGGTCCAACCGCCCGCCCAACCGTCGCCCGCCGAGCCGTTGCCCGAAAGCACGCCGCTGGGATAGTCAAACGTGTCGGACGCGATCGGCGCAGCCTGGGCGAGCGACGTCAGAGCCAGCAGCGTGCCGCCCAAGGCCAGTGTTGAATAACGGGGCAAGGAATGATTCTTCATAACGTGTAGTCTCCTCTGCGTCCTTCAGCCGCTCTCTGCCGGGAAACACTCCCGCAAAGAGGGTCGGCCTCTGTCAATGTGATCTGTCTTCACGCCAGGTTCAGGGGCCTATTCCCGTCAAAGTCAAGGCACGCAGATCGGGGTTCAACGTGAACACCCCGATCGCGCTGAACGTTGTCGGCTGCTCGCTCACCACGCCCGCCTTCCCAAAAGGCAACGCAAAGTGCTGCCACACACCCAGCCAGACGTCGTCGGCATAAACAGCGAGGTTTTCACCCGCCGCCACCAGGCGAAGCAATACCGGCCCGCCTGCTGAACGACCACTCAATGTGCCTTGCGCGATCTGCTCCGCCTGCGCTGGCCGCGCCTCGCGCACGCGCAGCACGCGTTCGAGCTCTTGCAGTTCATAGACGCCATAGACATCGAGTTCGGCGTCGGAGAAGCGCAGTCCTTCGTCCGCCGCCGATACCGCCGCCAAATCGCGGGCGAGCTTGGCACGGCCCGCCTGGACCACCCAGGTGCCCGCGATCAGATCACCCATCCGCATCCGGTCGCGGTTGAACAGCAGAAAAAGCCGAGCGTCAGCGTCCAGGCCGCCCCGGCGAGCGACGTGCCCCAGCCGACCAAATCCTCTGCGGCGCCCGCGAAGAGGAAGGTGAGCGGCAGGAAAATCTCAAGCTCGCGGATGAAATTGCGGGCGATGACCGCATCGGCGGTGAGCCGCCCGCCGTCACGCGCGACCACGCGGATGCCGACGATGCGCTTGCCCGGCGTGGCGGCACGCTTGCCCAGTTCGAACAGGATGAACCAGAAATTGCGGAGGACGAAAAAGCCCAGCATCCAGATGATCTGCGCGACATCCTCGCCCCCGCCCCCGCCCCCGCCAAGCCAGACGGCCAATAAGGTGAGTGCGAGCAACAGCAGGATTATGATGACCAGATCGATCATCAGCGCAGCAAAACGCAGCCCCGAACTGGCGATCACCAGCTCCAGATCGACGCCTTCGGGCGTGATGAATTGCCGTCGTTTATCGCGCCGGTCTTGAACCGCAGCGGCGCGGGCGGTTTGGGCGGGGGTCATGATGCGGCCGCCGCGGCGCGTAATAATAAGCGAGCCAACCGATCAGCAGCGTGCCGCCAATCGCATAGCGCACCGCCGTGTCGGTGATCAGCTGACGCCCGAAGCCTTCGAGCAGGCCGGCGCAGAGCAGCATGAGGATTACGCCGACCATGGCCTTGCCCGCGGTGCGCCCCGCCTGCGACAGCGCGGTCATCCGATCGGTATCGCCCGGGAACAACATCGCGGTGCCGATGCGCAGCCCCGCTGCCCCCGCCAGCACGATGGCGAAAAGCTCGGTAGTGCCGTGGATGAGCAGCCAGCCGCCAAAGTCATAAAGCAGGCCCTTGCCCGCGAACACGGACAGCATCGCGCCGAGCGTGACGCCATTATAATAGAGGAGCAACATCGTTGGCACCCCAAAGGCAAAGCCGAGCGCGAAGGACAAGATGCCGACCCCGCTGTTGTGGGTGAAGAGCATGGTCGCAAAGACGTGCAGACCGCCCTCCCCCGCCTCGTCCGTCGCCTTGCCGTGGCCTAGCGTCGAGCTCAGATATTCGGCGCTGGCTTGCGGCGTGCGGCCGCCCGCGAGCGCTTCGGGGACGAACTGGAAGAACCATTCGGGATCGCTGGTCACCATCGACCAGCCGGTCGCGATGCCGAGCGCGAAGATAAGCGCGATGACCAGAGTTTCCTTCCACAGCGCGCGGACGGCGGCGGGCCAGTCGTGGGTAAAAAAGCGCAGCAGACGCGCGCCACGCTTTTCACGCACGCCATAGAGCAGGAAATAGCCGCGCATCGCGAGCGATTCCAAATGGTCGTTGAGCGCGCGGTCGAGGCTGGTCGCGCGGGCAATCGACAGCGACGACAGGGTCGCGCGGTATAGCACGGGGAGGCGGAGCAGCTCGTCGGTCGAGAGCGAGGCCGCCGAGCCTTTTTCCAGTCGGGTGAGCAGCCGGTCGAATTCGATCCAGTCGTTTTCGCGCTCGGTGCGGAAGCGGCTGGCCGAAAAGGCGGGGGCTTGCAGCGTCGTGCTCATAGGCTTCCGGCCTTTTTGATGGCCATCCAGGCGTCGAGTACGCCGCTCGACACGCGGTCGTGCGCTACCTCGACCACATCGACGCCCATGCGCTGGAGCCGCGCGATCACCAGCCGCCGGTCGCGCAGCAGCTCGGCCGCGACATTGGTCCGCACAAGATCGGACGGTTCGAGCGGCTCCATTCGCTCGACGCTTTCCAGCTCGCTGTCCTTGAACACGACACACAGCAGCCGGTGTTGCCGGACCAGCCGCGCGGCGGCGCGGATCATCAATTCGGCGCTGGTCGGGTCGGTAAATTCGGTAAAGAGGACGATCAACGAGCGGCGGTTGAGCTGCGACCCCAGCGTGGCGAGCGCCAGCGTGAAATTGCTTTCCTCATGCGCATATTCGATATTGGCGGCGGCGCGCTGGAGCAGCGGAAAATCGCTGCTATGCGCGAGCACCGGGGTCGATCCGCCGGGCGCGCGGCGAAATGGAACAGGCTGACCCGGTCCTCCATCTTGAGCGCCACATAGGCGAGCAGCAGCCCCGCCGACACCGCGCGGTCGAGCCGGGGCATATCCCCCACCGGCTCGCTCATCGTCCGGCCCGCGTCGATGGCGATGACCAGCCGGTTGTCGCGTTCGATGCGATATTCCTTGGCCAGCAATTTTACATGGCGGGCCGAGGCGGTCCAGTCGATGCTGCGCCGGTCCATGCCCGGCTGATATTCGCCGAGCGCTTCATATTCGCTGCCTTCGCCAACGAGCATTTGCTGGCGCAGGCCGAATTGCGCGTCGCGGCGGAAGAGTTTGAGACCCTCTTCGCGCACGCTGCGCAAGCTGGGCACCACCGCAATGTCGCGGTGTTCGGCAAAGCGGCGTTGGATGATGGCCAGCCCCAGCGGCCCGCGCCAGCGCAGCCATAGTCCGTCGATCCGCGCAACACCGCGCCGCGCCGCTGCGACACTGAAGGTCTTGACCATGGTCAACCCCGAGCCGCCCGGCGATTCCATCGGAAAACCAGTGCCCGCAATGCGCCCGTCCGCGTCGAGCCGCGCATCGACCGCGAGCGCAACATTGATCCGGCTGGGCCGCCAGCTGCCGTCGCCGCTCGCCACGCTGATCAGCAGATCGAAAGCATCGCCGACGCCCACCTGGCGCGGAACGGTAATGTCGGCGGTCATCCGGCGCGGCGAGGATGCCACCAGCGCATCGATCAACAGCAGCGCCAGCGCAACGCCGATCCACACCAGCGCGAGCAGCCACAGGTCAGGGCGGATCAGCCCCAGCAGCAACGCCACGGGCGCCCCGGCGAGCATCAGAAAAATCGCACGGGGGCTGGGCAGGATCAACGCGGCACCTCGGTCGCGTTCACCAGTTCGTCGACCACGGTTTCGATATTGCGCCCGTCGATCTCGGCAGCGGGCGAGAGGATCAGGCGGTGGCGCAGCACGCTGGGCGCCAGCCGCTTTACGTCGTCGGGGATCGTATAATTGCGCCCGTCGAGCGCCGCGCTCGCGCAAGCGGCGCGCGCGAGCAGGCTCGCCGCGCGCGGGCTGGCTCCGCATTCCAGGTCGGCCGTGGCGCGGGTCGCGCGGACGAGCCGAACGATATAATCGATGATTTCGTCGGCCAGGCGCACGGTCGACACAACATCGATGGCCGATGCGATGGCTGCGGCGTCGGCGACTTGGGCGACCCCAAAATCGCCCGCCGCCGGTGCCTTGAACCGCCCGCCATGTTCGGCGACGATCCGCCGTTCTTCGTCTGCATCGGGATAGCCGACGATCAGTTTGAACAGGAAACGGTCGAGCTGCGCCTCGGGCAGCGGATAGACGCCCTGCTGCTCAATCGGGTTTTGCGTCGCGAGCACGGTGAAGCGCGGGCTTAATGTGTGGCCTTCGCCGTTGATGGTGACCCGGCGTTCCTGCATCGCTTCCAGCAGCGCAGCCTGCGTCTTGGGCGGGGTGCGGTTGATTTCGTCGGCGAGCAGCAGCTCGGTAAAAATCGGCCCCTTGGTGAGGGTGAAGGTCGAGGTTTGGAAGTTGAACAGGTTCGACCCCAAGATATCGCCGGGCATCAGGTCGGGGGTGAACTGAATCCGGCCAAAGCCCAATCCCGCCGCGCGCGCGAAACATTGCGCCATCAGCGTCTTTGCGGTTCCCGGCGGCCCTTCGAGCAGACAGTGCCCCCCGGCGAGCAGCGCGATGCTGATCATGTTGACCAGCGCGTCCTGACCAACCACCGCTTTCGCCACTTCGGCGCGCAGCTGGCCGCCAAGCTGGGCCACGCCCTCAATCGTATCAATGCTCACGCAGCAAATCCTTTCTGATGCCATGCAGGGCCCGGGCGATGCCCAATAATTCGGTGGTATTGCGCGCCAGCATCAGGCGGCGGGCGAGCGCGGCAAAGCTGTCGCGCCCTTCCTGCGCCGGGCGGCGGCGGTCGAGCCAGTCGTCTTTCAGGATGTGGGTGGCGAAGAGCCTCAGTTGCATCACTGTGCGGCCGCGTTCGCCCTCCAGCCGGGCGGCGGGGAGGCCGGTTTCCTGGGTGCCGATCTCGGTGATCTGGGGGCCACGGACTTCGATTTCGTCCGCGATGCGGTTCAGGAAGGCGGCACGCTCGCCGCGGGTTTTCGCAGAGTAGGCGGGGAAGGCGGCCTCGGCAGCATCACAGGCGGCGCTTACGTGGGCCGGGGTGCCGACAGAGAAGCTGTGCGAA
>JAAUPH010000203.1 GCA_012035435.1 Sphingopyxis sp.
AACGGCGTGGCGCTCAACGCTTTGAAGATCCGTACCATCGTCGCGCTGAACCCCGAGTCGATCGGCTTCATCACCTACTACGCGGCGCGCGGCATCAACTACCGCTTCCACCGCCGCCTGTACGACGTGGCGCAGATGCCGCAGACGCTGAGACAGCCGGGGGTCCGCTGCGAACCCGGCCTCCCTCATTGCACAGGCGGACTTACAATAGGTGCTCCATCCACCGGGGCACCTCGATGTTCAAAGAAGGCCTGCTGAACGGCAAACGGATCCTGATCACCGGCGGCGGCACCGGCCTCATCGGCAGTGAGGGCAATGGCGGCTTCAGCGGCGACGAAGGGCTGGCGGTTGGTGCCGGCGGCCTTATCCAGTTCGACGTCTTGTCGCCCGGTGGACGTATTACCGCTGGCAGCGTCCAGCTGACGAGCAATGCGATCAATCAGGGCGGTCTGAGTTTTGGTACGCCCGGGCGGATCAGGTTCAATGTCGACACCGGGCAGGCCGCCACCGCGATCCTGTTCGACAATCTGACCGTCGAGGCCTTTGCCGCCAATGTGGACAATGGCGACACCAACATCGATTTCGACGTGGGATCAGCGCGGATCGAAGTAACTGGCAACCTGCAACTGGACGCCAGCGACAACATCCGCATTGCGGCACGGGGCCAAGGCAATATTTGTGCGGCGGCAATACCAATATCACCGCCGACGGCACTGCACAGATTGCGATGGCGGATGCGGGGCAGCTGCGCACGCTGGGCGGAACGTCGATTATTGGGCGGAACGCCATCGACATTTCGCACGTCAACCGTACCACCGGCATTGACAGCATATCGTCGGGCGGCGCGCTCAACCTGTCGTCCTTCTTCAGCATTCGCAGCGATGCCAGCAGCCGGATCGCGGCTCAGGGCGATATCAATATCGGCACTGACCCGTTCGGCATCGTCGATCTGGCCGAAGTCGTCACGCAAAGCGGGCGTCTGACCATCCTGACCGGAACGCTTGATCTGGCGCGTGGCAGCGCGGGCGAAAATATCGTCATCACCGCCACCGACGTCGCCATTGCCGACCGGATCGATGCGGGCGCGGACATCCGCATTGCCGCAGGAACTGGCCCACTTGCTATCGGCATTGCGCGCGCCGGGGATGATATCGTCCTGACCGGCGGCACCATGGCGCTAACCGATATGCGCGCGACTGGCACCGGCCCCGACAGCGACGGCAATGGCGCCGATTTCACCATCACTTCGACGGCCAATGTCAGCATCGACCATGCGGAGGCCGCCAGCGATTTCCGCGCCACGGTCGCCGGCGATTTCACCACCGGGCTCAACAGCATCATCACTGGGGGCGATATTGTGATCGCGGCGGGCGATGTGGTGAACCTTGGCAATTCGGCCGCAGGCGGGCTGATCACCGTTACGGGCGCGCAAATCGACTTCGCGGCGGTGCAAGGCGCGGGGGATGTGCGCCTGACCACGGTCGCGGGAACGCCGTCGGCCGCAGGCCCGCCGCAGGGTAACGGCAATATCACCGGCGGGACACTGGCGAGCGGCGGCAATGCTGTCGTCATCAGCAATCCGGCGGGCGGCAATATCACGCTAACGTCGCTGCAGGCCACCGGGCATAGCGGGCTTTATGCCAGTTCCACCACGGGCGCGATCATCGTGGGCCCTGCCGCTGTTGGCCAATTCCTCGAAGCACGCGGTGCAAGCCTGAACTTTGGCAATGTCGTCGCGGGAACCGATGTGGCGCTGTCGAGCTTCAACGGCGCTCTCGCCGTCGGCGATGTGACGGCGGGCGACGACATCTTCCTGACGGTGCACGGGTCAAACGCCAATCCCAATCTTGTCACACCCGATCCGCAGACCGGTACTGTCAGCAGCACCCAATTTGCGCTGACGGCAGGAAATTTGCGGTCCACCGGCGCTGGCAGCGATGCCGCCGCCAGCGCACCTGGAAGCTTTGGCAATGCAGGGCCCGCAGGCAATGTCATCCGCATACGGGCATCGGGCGCAGTGAACACTGGCGACGTCACGACCGCAGGCCACGCGATCTTTGTATCTGATCTTGCGGGGATCACGACCCGCGATGTAACCGGCACCGCAGGAGTTGGCGTCTTCGCTCGCGGCAATGTCGCGATGGGCAATGTTACCACCAATGGTGCCTTGTGGGTGGGTGATTCGTCGCAGAACTTCCTGATCACGCCGGCCTATACCGTGTCGAACTTCGGCTTCTCGCAAACGCCCACCAGCGGCAGCGCAGCCTTTGGCAATGTGGTCGCAGGCATTATCCGGGGGACGACCCCGGGCGGACTGACGTACGGGACATTGCGCGCGGCGAACGACATATTATGGTCGACTTTTACGGGCTCGGCGGTGGGCGGCGGAGCCACGGGCGGCACCATTACCGCTGGGGGCAGCATCACCTTCACCATCGGCGGCGATGTCGCAGTCGGAGCCGTCAGCGGCGGTCCTTCGGTTAATATTCAAAGCGCACAGGGCCGACTGTCCGCCCCGTCGGTTACCGCGGGCACCATCGGCTTGAGCGGGGCCGCCGGTCTGGACATCCCTATCGTCGAATCGCCCGGTCAAGTGACGATCGGCAGCGCCAATGGCGACGTGCGCGTCGCCACCAACATCATCGCTGGCGGCAATGTCGTCGCGAGCGGACGATCGGTCTTCCTGCGCAGCAATGGTCCGCTGAACCTCCAGAATATCATCACCAATGGGGGCAACATCGACGTGGTCGCCGCCGGGAATCTGACGGTGCAAAACGCCAATGCCGGCGCCGATCTGTTGTTGTCCAGCGGCGGCACGGCGGTGATCGACGGAACGGGCACGGGCGTGAACGTGCGCGTCACATCCGCCGATATTGCGATTGGCGCGAATGGCCGTCTCGGCACCTTTGGCACCACGCAGTCGCTGCGCCTTTCCGGCGGTGGCACCAACAGTGTCACTTTCATCGGCGGCACGGGACCACGCACCGGCTATCATCTCGACGCCGCCGAAATGACGCGGCTATTCGGCAATGGCATTAATGTCACAGGTCAGCTTGCCGCCCCGGCTGGCACGCCCAACCGCGCGCCGGATGTTGTGGTCGATGATTTTTCGATCAACGCGGGCACGCAGCTTGGCGCGAACGGCACTTTCCGCATCGACACGCCCGGCAAGCTGCGCGTTTTGGGGGATGCACGCTTTACCGGTATGGTCGAAACCCAGTCGGTCCAACTGTCGGGCGCAAACGCGGTAGAGGTCATCCTCGGCAGCGGTTCCGTCCATCTGACCGGCAGCGCGCCCGACCAATTGGCCGGCACGCTGACGTTGCAGTCCGACGACGATATTGTTGTTGCGACGACGCAGGCTATCACCGACATCGCGGCCCTCACGGACTTGGCGGCGATCAATGCGCGCCTTGCGCAGAACGACGGCGTGACCGACGATATCGGCGCGCTGGCGGCGAACCGCATCAATCTGAACCATGACAGCGGCAGCAGCGTCTATATTCAGAACAGCGGCGCGGGCGCCACGTTCGATCAGCGCCGCGGGATCAGCTTTGGTGCGGGCGGGCTGGTCGTCACCGGCCCCGGACCCAGCGACCGGCTGGTGATCAACGCGGTGCAGCGCACGGCGACTGGTGTAGTTACCGGCCTTGCGACCATCCCGCTGATCAACATCAACGCGCCTGCCAATTCGGCAGCCGTGGTGCAGACCGGATTCAACCCGCTGTCGACCGTCAACGGCTGCGCGCTGGGCAATATCCCCGGATGCAGCCGGCCGCCAACGCGGGACCCGAATCCGATTTTCCGATCCGGGATGTGATCGAGGAAGAGGTCAACCGCGAGAGCGCGGGCGAGGAAAGCGACGGCGACACCAGCATCGTCGCCCCGCTGATCACGCTGCGCGCGCTCGATCCCCTTTCAGGCGAACCGCTGGTCGACGATCCCGTGACCGGTGCGGGCAATGAGGATCTGTGGGTGCCGACCAACTGACGGCGGCGGTTGACGCGGGGCGCATCGAGCGGGCATGGCGCACGGCATGACCGACGCTGCTCCGCTGATGCTGTTCAACAGCCTGACCCGCCAGCTGGAACCCTTCCAGCCGCTCCACGATGGTGAAGCGCGCGTCTATAGCTGCGGACCCACTGTCTATAACTACCAGCATATCGGCAACATGCGAGCCTATGTCTTCGCGGACACGCTGGGCCGGGTCTTGTCGTTCAAGGGATATAAGCTGACGCATGTCGTCAACATCACCGACGTTGGCCATTTGACCAGCGACGCCGACGCGGGCGATGACAAGATGGAGAAGGCGGCGGCGCAGCAGGGCAAGACCGCGTGGGACATTGCGGCCTTTTATCAAGCCGATTTCGAAGCCGATCTGGCGCGCCTCAACATTCGCAAACCCGCGCACCCGCGCGCGACGGAATATGTGGAAGCGATGATCGCATGGGGGCAGAGCATTGCCGACAAGCATTGCTATCAACTCGACAGCGGGCTCTATTTCGACACGTCGACTGTGCCGGACTATGGCCGCTTGGCGCGCGCCAGTACGGACGATGGTGAGAGCCGTATCGACCCCGTCGACGGCAAGCGTCACGCCGCCGATTTCGCCATCTGGCGCAAAACCCCGCCGGGTGAAACGCGCCAGATGGAATGGGATTCGCCATGGGGCAAAGGCGCGCCGGGCTGGCACATCGAATGCAGCGTGATGAGCAAGGAGTTGCTGGGCCACCCCTTTGACATCCACACCGGCGGCATCGACCACCGCGAAATCCATCACCCCAATGAAATCGCACAGAACCAGGCGCATGGCCATTGCGACCATTCAGGCGCGCGCATCTGGATGCACAATAATTTCCTGATCGACCGAACGGGCAAGATGTCGAAGTCGAGCGGCGAGTTTCTGCGCCTGCAACTGTTGATCGACAAAGGCTTCCACCCGCTGGCGTACCGGATGCTGTGCCTGCAGGCGCATTATCGTAGCGAGCTGGAGTTTTCGTGGGACGGGCTGGCGGCGGCGTTTGTGTTGTTCCATTATTTTTTCCTGAATCAAGCATCGGCTGGATCGGATTCGCCGCCTCGCTCGCGGCGGTCAATGCGGACACGTGGGCAACCGAGTTGGGAGTGTTGAACCCATCTTCGCCGCGATTAATAACAAACTTGCACAAGCGCGTCGAAAAAGGGACCTCGGGCGGAATCTCCC
>JAAUPH010000204.1 GCA_012035435.1 Sphingopyxis sp.
ACCGGCGGCCGCCGCGCCTGCGCCCACCGCACAAACACAGCGCAGCCTGACCACTGCGCTGGCCGATGGCGCGCGGATTGCGATTGAAACCCCCAAGCTTAAAGGCTCACTGAGCCTTGTCGGCGCGCGCATCGACGACATCACGCTGACCAACTATCGCCAGACACTGGACAAAAATTCGCCGCCGGTGCGGCTGTTCGCGCCAGGAGGCACACCGCAAGCCTACTTCGCCAGCGTCGGCTGGACCGGTAGCGGCATCGCCGTCCCCGACCAGCGCACTTTGTGGGCCGCCACTGGCACCAAGCTGACCCCGACGACCCCGGTGACGCTCAGCTGGAGCAACCAGACGGGGCAAACCTTCAAAATCGAATATAGCATCGACAAGGATTATCTTGTTACGGCCAAGCAGACGGTTAGCAATGCGGGCGCGGCCCCGGTCAACGTCGCCACATATGCCTTTGTCAACCGCCGCGGCAAACCCACCAGTCCCGACGACATCGACAGCTGGACGATCCACAATGGCCCAATCGGCCAGATCGCCGGCGCGACCAACTATGATTGGGACTATACCGATCTGGATGAAGCGGCGGGCAACGCGACCAGCTTTGCAAGCACCGGCGGCTGGATCGGCTTTACCGATAAATATTGGCTGGCCGCTGTAATTCCGGGTGCGACCGACAAGGTGACGAAGGAAATGAAGGTTGGCGCTGGCCAGCTGTACCAGACCAATTTCGCGCGCGCGGCGATGTCCATCCCCGCAGGGCAGGCCAAAAGCCAGACGAGCCGCATCTTTGCGGGCGCCAAGGAAGTCAATGTGCTCGACGATTATGCCGAGCGGCTGGGGATCACCCGGCTCGACTATGCCATCGACTGGGGCTGGTTTGGCATCATTGCGAAGCCGATTTTCTATCTGCTCGACTGGCTGTTCAAATCGGTGCTGAACTTCGGCGTCGCGATCATGGTGCTTACCTTGATCATCCGCCTGCTGATGTTCCCCATCGCGCAGAAACAGTTCCATTCAATGGCGCAAATGCGTGTCGTCCAGCCCAAAATGAAGGAACTGCAGGACAAATATAAGGACGACAAGCCCAAGATGCAGCAGGAGCTCATGAAGCTCTACAAGACCGAAAAGATCAACCCGCTCGCGGGCTGCCTGCCAATCCTGCTCCAGATTCCGATCTTCTACGCGCTGTACAAAGTGCTGATGCTGACGATCGAAATGCGGCACCAGCCGTTCGCGCTATGGATCAAGGATCTGTCGGCGCCCGACCCCGCAATGGTGCTGAACCTGTTCGGCCTGCTGGATTTCACCCCGCCCGCGATCCTTGGCATTGGCGTGCTCGCCATCCTGCTCGGCATCACCATGTGGCTGCAGTTCCGTCTGAACCCGACGCCGACCGATCCGGTGCAGCAACAGGTGTTTGCGATCATGCCATGGATGATGATGTTCCTGATGGCACCCTTCGCCGCAGGTTTACTGCTCTACTGGATCACCAACAACATCCTGTCGATCGCGCAGCAGCAGTGGATGTACCGCCAGTTCCCGGCGCTGAAGGCAGCCCCGGCGAAGTGATACTTGTCCTCTACCGTCGTCATTCCCGCGAAGGCGGAGGGCCATCTCCAGCCGGTACCATGTTGCAACGGCATCAGTTGGATTCCCGCCTTCGCGGGAATGACGAACATGGACGATAATCAAGAACAGCTTCAGGCCGAACGCGCCGAGCGGGCGCGCAAGGCGTTTGCCGGGCCGATCACCTTCCTGAAATCGGCACCCGCGCTGCAGTTTCTGCCGCAACCGACAATGCCAGAAGTTGCCTTCGCGGGGCGCTCCAACGTCGGCAAATCCTCGCTGATCAATGCGCTGACGAACCGGGGCAGCCTTGCTCGCACCTCGGTCACGCCCGGGCGGACGCAGGAGCTGAATTTCTTCGACGTCGGCGATCCGATGATCTTCCGGCTGGTCGACATGCCCGGCTATGGCTTTGCCAAGGCGCCCAAAGATGTCGTCAAAAAATGGCGCTTTCTGATCAACGATTATTTGCGTGGGCGCGCGGTGCTGAAGCGCACATTGGTGCTGATCGACAGCCGCCACGGCATCAAGGATGTCGACCGCGACGTGCTGGCTATGCTGGATGAGGCTGCGGTCAGCTACCGGCTCGTGCTGACCAAAGCCGACAAGATCAAGGCGACCGAGTTGGAGGCGGTACACGCCGAAACGCTGGCAGAGGCGCGCAAGCATCCGGCGGCGCATCCCGACGTCATCATGACCAGCAGCGAAAAGGGGCTGGGCATTGCCGAGCTGCGGACGGCGGTGCTGGAAGCCGTGGAATCATGAAACTCGTCATCGGCAACAAAGTCTATTCGAGCTGGAGCCTGCGCGGCTGGCTTGCTGCCAATCACAGCGGGCTGGCGTTCGAAGAGGTCGTTGTCCCGCTCTACGATGAAGCCTGGCCCGAACGGCGCGAGCAGCCCGACCTTGCACCGTCAAACGGTAAAGTCCCGATCCTGTGGGACGGCGACAACGCCATTTGGGAAAGCCTGGCCATCATCGATTATCTTGACGAAAAGACCGGCGGAGAGCGTGGTTTCTGGCCCGACGACATGGCGCCGCGCGCACGCGCGCGCTCAATTTCGGCGGAAATGCACGCGGGCTTTGTGCCGCTGCGCAGCAACCATGGCATGAATGTCCGGCGCAGCGTTGCGCCCGCGCTGCTGCTTCCCGAAGTTGCCGCCGACGTCGCCCGCATCTGCGCGCTATGGGCCGATGCGCGGGCGCAGTTCGGGGCGGGCGGCGATTTTCTATTCGGCGCGTGGAGCGCGGCAGACATGATGTTCGCGCCGGTGGTCACCCGCTTCCGCACCTATGCCATCCCCCTGCCCGCCGATGCCGATGCATATTGCGATGCGGTGATGGCGCACCGGCACATCGCCGAATGGATTGCGGCGGCGCAGAACGAGCCGTGGGTAATCGCGAAGTTTGAGGGGACCTAGGGCCTGACCCTAAGCAATCCGCGCGGTCGGATAGGGCGTGCCATCCTTGTGCGTATAACCGCTGTCGGTGAACAGCATGTCGATGTCCGAATAGCCGCCGCCGCTATCATATTGCTTGCCGCCGCCCAGCGCGATGAACACGCAGTCGCTGTCGCTTTCATTGATCAGATGATGGCCGTTGGTGCTGCCCTTGGGCCACACCGCAATATCGCCCGCGCGCATCGGCGTGCGCCCCGTCATCCTCGACCAGCACCGCTTCGCCTGCGATCATGATCACCATCTCATCCTCGCCATTGTGCCAGTGGCGCTGCGACGACCAGGCGCCGGGCTTCAGCGTCACATGGCTTGCGGCAAATTGGGTGAGGCCAGCGGTCGGCGCGAGGCGCCGATACCAACGCCCTTGAACTTCGGCATCAAACGGCGCGGGATAGCCGGTGGCGTTGGTTTGCGGAATGGTGGTAAGGTCAAGTTTGGGCATGGGGCGATCTCCTTTCGCTCCATCTTGCCGTTCGCCTCGAGCGAAGTCGAGAGGCCCCTCCGCATTGCGCCAGGACGAATGGTGTCTCGACTTCGCTCGACACGAACGGATAAGGGGGGAACATGACCAACCCGCTCGCCCTCGCCCAAGCGCTCATCGCCGCGCCCAGCATCACCCCCGCCACCGGCGCGGTGTTCGACATTCTCGAAGCGGCGCTGACGCCGCTGGGTTTCAAGGTCGAACGCTTCATCGACGGGATTGAACCCGATGGGCCGGTGGAGAATCTTCTTGCCGTCCGCACCGGTACGCCCGGCACGCCGCATTTCGGCTTTGCCGGGCATCTGGATGTGGTGCCGCCGGGCGTGGGCTGGGCCAGCGACGCCTTTGCGCCCGAGGTCCGCGGCGACCTGCTCTATGGTCGCGGCGCGGTGGATATGAAAGGCAGCATCGCGGCATTTGTCGCTGCTGTTGCCGAGCTTCCCGCAGAGGCGGGAACGATCAGCCTGATCATCACCGGAGATGAGGAAGGCCCCGCGATTTTCGGCACCCGCGCGCTGATGGATCATATGGACGCGCGCGGCATCCGTCCCGACATGATCCTGGTCGGCGAACCCACGAGCGTCAACCAGCTGGGCGATATGGTGAAGATCGGGCGGCGCGGGTCGGTGAATATCTGGATCGACGTGCCGGGGGTGCAGGGCCATGTCGCCTACCCCCACCTTGCCGACAATCCACTGCCCAAGCTGATCGCCATGCTGGCGCAGATTGACGCGATCATACTCGACACCGGCAACGCCTGGTTTCAACCCTCGAATATTGAAGTCACCGATATCGAGGTGGGCAATCACGCCACCAACGTCATCCCCGCCCATGCCCGCGCGCGCCTGTCGATTCGCTTCAACGACGAGCAAAAGGGCAGCGATCTGGTCGCGCGGATCGAAGCCATAGCGCACCAATATGCCCCCGACGCCAAGGTGCTCGGAAAAATTTCGGGCGAGGCTTTTTTGACCCCGCCCGGCGATCTCTCTGCGCTGGTCAGCGCAGCCATTGCCGCCGAAACTGGGCTGACCCCCGAGCTATCGACCACAGGTGGCACATCGGACGCCCGCTTCCTCCACAAGCTGTGCCCCGTGGTCGAATTTGGGCTGACCAACGCGACGATGCACAAGTTGGACGAGGCCGTCGCCGTGGCTGATTTGGAGCGGCTCGCCGCGATTTACCGGCGGATCCTCAGCTCAGTCTTCGAGCGCGCGGCGTAGCACCACATAGGTCGCTCCCCCGCCGCCATGCACCTGCGCGGCGGGGCGGGTGGCGTGATCCGGGCGGCCGGGGCCGGTGGCAGTGAGAGCGACGGCCGGGCGGCGTGATCACCGAAGAACGCCGAATCCTTCGAGCGCGAGTACGGCTGCACCGAGGCCGAGTGGCTGCGCTGGATGCCCGAGGCGAACACGGCATCACCATCTCGACCTCGTTGGCGCCGAGCTCGCGGCGAAGCTGCTGCCGCAGTTCATGGGTCTGCCGGGGATCAGCGTCTTCCCGGTCACGCCGCCGATCCGCTCCAGATCGGGCATCACATAGTCGCAGGCGCCGGCATCGAGCGCGGTCAGCATTGCGTCGCTTTCCGAGAAATTCTCCCCGATCTGGATCGGCACTTTGAGCTCGTGCACAAGCGTCGCATAGCCGCGATAATCGTCGTGGCGGATCGGCTCTTCGAGCCAATAGACGCCGCCCTC
>JAAUPH010000205.1 GCA_012035435.1 Sphingopyxis sp.
CAGCGGACAGCGTCGCGTCCTTGACGGCGCTGCCGTCATGTTCAACCCAAACGAGCGTTTTCATCATTTGTTTCCTTCATCCCTTCTCTTCGCATCGAGCGAAGTCGAGATGCCTCTCGGCGTGGTGCAACCCCGATGGGTGTCTCGACTTCGCTCGACACGAACGGGAATGGAATCAATATGTTAGGCTCCGACGCCCAACGTCTTCAATTTTTCAACCAGCGTGTCGACATCGGCGACCTTGATCCCGGCTTGCCGCGCCGAGGGCTCGGAAACCTTCACCGTCTTCACACGCGGGGTGGTGTCGACGCCGTAATCCGCAGGCGTCTTGGTATCGAGCGGCTTAGACTTTGCCTTCATGATGTTGGGCAGCGAGGCATAGCGCGGCTCGTTGAGGCGCAGGTCGTGGTCACGATCGCGGGAAGCTTCAGCTTCACCGTCTCCAGCCCACCATCGACTTCGCGCGTCACATCGGCATGATCGCCATCGACCACCACGGCGCTTGCAAAAGTGCCCTGCGGCCAGCCGGTCAAAGCGCCCAGCATCTGGCCGGTCTGATTATTATCGCCGTCGATCGCCTGTTTGCCCAGGATCACCATGCCCGGCGCTTCGGCGTCGCAGATGGCCTTCAGGATCTTGGCGATGGCCAGCGGCTCTGCATCGTCATCGGTTTGCACCAGAATGGCGCGGTCCGCACCCATCGCGAGCGCGGTGCGCAGCGTTTCCTGCGCCTTGGCCGGGCCAACCGACACCGCGACGATCTCTGTCGCGACGCCCTTTTCCTTCAGGCGGATTGCTTCTTCGATGCCGATTTCATCGAACGGATTCATCGACATTTTGACATTGGCCAGATCAACGCCGGTGCCGTCGGCCTTGACCCGCGGCTTCACGTTGTAATCAAGCACCCGCTTTACCGGGACGAGGATTTTCATCGCGTCAGCTCCATCTCACTTATGCTGCACTGCGCCATAATTGGCGTTTACGTAAACGTCAACTAGGCGTGATTTTTACTGCTTTAGCGTTCCGCCAACGGGCAAGCCTTTTGCCGCGCCTTGCATACATTTTTTTGCGATCACCCAATCAATATGCCGCCCTGCTTTCGCGCCAACCATGCAATATTTAGCAGTCCGATCATCTGCATCATTGAAGGCTGCCATTATTACCACAAAACGCGCCAAGCTTTCACGCTGAGCCTTTACGCAACCATCTAGTGCTGATCTTTCGGTCATCGAACAAAATTCGTCGATGTCCGCACGCGCCTTCGCAAAGGAGTCCTCTGCCCTAACTTGCTGCGATAACATGCAAAACAGAGCAGGCCCGAAAAGCAGCTTCCACATCACGCCACCGCCCGCACCTCGGCCACAATCTTCTGCGCCGCGTCGCCCAAATCATTGGCGGGGACAATCGGCAGGCCGCTGTTGGCCAGGATATCCTTGCCCTGTTGGACATTGGTTCCTTCGAGCCGGACGACCAGCGGCACCGACAAATTCACTTCCTTCGCCGCCGCAACGATGCCGTCGGCAATGATGTCGCACTTCATGATCCCGCCAAAGATGTTGACGAGGATGCCCTTCACCGCAGGGTCCTTTAGAATGATCTTGAACGCGGCCGTCACCTTTTCCTTGCTCGCGCCGCCGCCGACGTCGAGGAAATTGGCTGGAAATTCACCGTTCAGCTTGATGATATCCATCGTCGCCATGGCCAGGCCCGCACCATTGACCATGCAGCCAATGTTCCCGTCGAGCTTGATATAGGCAAGGTCATATTCGCTCGCCTCCACCTCTGCCGGATCTTCTTCGGTGAGGTCGCGCAGTTCGGCCAGATCAGGGTGGCGGAACATCGCATTGCCGTCAAAGCCAACCTTGGCGTCCAGCACCAGCAATTTGTCGCCTTCCGCCGTCGGGCAAATGGCGAGAGGGTTGATCTCGATCTGCTCGGCATCGGTGCCGAGGAAAGCGTCATAGAGGCCCGACAGGATCTTGCCGCACTGCTTGGCCAGATCGCCGGTCAGCCCCAGCGCCGCCGCGACGCTGCGCCCATGGTGCGGCATCAGCCCGGTCGCCGGATCGATGGTGATGGTGTGGATGAGCTCGGGCGTGTCATGTGCGACATCCTCGATATTCATGCCCCCCTCGGTCGAGGCAACCACCGCAATGCGGCTGGTCGCGCGGTCAACGAGCAACGCGAGGTAGAATTCCTTACCAATATCGACGCCATCGGTGATGTACAGGCGATTGACCTGCTTGCCCGCTTCGCCGGTCTGGATCGTCACCAGTGTGTTGCCCAGCATGTCGCTCGCGTGCGCGCGCACTTCGTCGAGGCTCTTGGCGAGGCGAACGCCGCCCTTTGCATCCGGGCCCAATTCCTTAAACTTCCCTTTGCCGCGCCCGCCCGCGTGAATCTGCGCCTTCACGACATAAAGCGGGCCGGGGAGCGCCGCGGCGGCGGCTACCGCTTCGTCCACCGTCAGCGCGGCAATGCCCTTGGGCACCGCGACGCCGAATTTCGCGAGCAATTCCTTGGCCTGATATTCATGGATGTTCATGGGGGGAGCAGCGCCTTTCCAGCGTTAGACAAGCAGGATTCGCTGGCGGCATAAGCACAAGTGGCGGGGGGATGCTAGTCCCGTTGCGCCCTCAAAATCCGTCATTGCGAGCGGGGCGAAGTGAAATAACTAGTCCGCTACCGCCTCGCGCAACACCGCCACTCCCGCCTCCCGCTGCTGACGCAATTCGGCCTTCAGCTTGGCCGGATCGCGGGCAAAGATGAAACCGAAGCTGACCCCGCCTTCCTTGCCAATCGTCGCGTGGTGGAGCTTGTGCGCTTGCACCAGCCGCTTGGCATAGCCGCGCTTGGGGACGTACCGAAAATAACGCTGGTGGACGAGCCCATCATGCACCAGTGTATAGATAATGCCATAGACGAGGATGCCGACGCCGATCCACGTCGCAGGCTCCCACGCCGATGCGCCCGCCACCAGAGGGCTGCCCCACATGAACATCGAAATGCTCATCGCCGCGCCGACGATCCCGTAAAGGTCGTTTTTTTCGAGCGCATTATTGTGCGGCTCATGATGGTCACGGTGCCAACCCCAGCCAAAGCCGTGCATGATATATTTGTGGCTCGACCAGGCGACAAACTCCATCGCAAGCACGGTGGCGACGATGATCAGAAGGATGAAGGCGAGAGACATCACGCTTATATAGAGGTTTCTTGTCCCTTGGGAAAGAAGTAGGCGGCAATATCCGCCGTCACCCGGGCCGGGCGCAGCGTCGTGGCATCGATGCAACACCAGCTTGATTTCACCTCGGCCAACACTTCCTCGCCGCGCTTGATCACCGTATTATAGAAAGCACGCGCGCCGTGCAGGCTTTCCAGCAGCACGGTGGCGACCACATCATCTTCAAGGAACGCTGGCTTGCGATAGGTGATCTCATGCTTCAGTGCGACCCACGCACGTTCGGCCACCGCTTCGGGCGGGGCGAGACCGCGCCAATGCGCCAGCACTGCATCCTGCACCCAATTCAAGTAACGGCTATTGTTGACATGCCCCATGAAATCAATGTCATCGGGCAAAATCTTGATCGGGAATCGGAGAGAGAGCGTATCCATCTCACAAATCTATAGCATAGATATTACAATTTCCAGAATGCTCGCACCGGATGTTGGCTTGCAAACTTTCGCCATTCGCGCGTAGTCGGCGATGACAAGGATGATAACAAGATGACCAAACCACGCACGCTGTATGAGAAGATTTGGGACGCGCATCTGGTCGAGCGGCGCGATGACGGCACGTGCCTGATCTTCATCGACCGGCATCTGGTGCACGAAGTCACCAGCCCGCAGGCGTTTGACGGGCTGCGCGCCGCTGGCCGTGTGGTGCGACGGCCCGACCTGACGCTGGCCGTGCCCGACCATAATTTGCCGACGACGGCACGGCGCGACGGCGCGGGCAATCGCATCCCGATCCTCGATCCTGACAGCGCGGCACAGCTCGAAGCACTGGAGGCCAATGCCCCAGCCTTTGGCATCCGCTATATCGGCGATGCGGACCGCGAACAGGGCATCGTCCATGTCGTCGGTCCTGAACAGGGCTTTTCGCTGCCAGGCACCACGATCGTGTGCGGCGACAGCCATACCGCGAGCCACGGCGGGCTGGGCGCGCTCGCCTTTGGTATTGGCACCAGCGAGGTCGAGCATGTGTTGGCGACGCAGACTTTGCTGTTGCAACAGTCGAAGTCGATGGAAGTGCAAGTTGACGGCGACGTCGGCCCCGGCGTCACGGCCAAGGACATCGTGCTGCACATCACCGGACTGCTCGGCGCGGCGGGCGGGTCTGGCTATGTCATTGAATATACCGGAAGCGCGATCCGATCGCTGACCATCGAAGGCCGCCTGACCGTCAGCAACATGGCCATCGAGCATGGCGCGCGCGCCGGGCTAATTGCGCCCGATGAGAAGACATTTGCCTATTTGAAAGGGCGTCCGATGGCCCCCAAAGGTGCCGACTGGGACGCAGCGCTGGCGTGGTGGCAGACCCTGCCGACCGACGCTGGTGCGGTCTTTGACAAGCGGGTCGTCATCGACGCCGCGACCATTGCGCCCTCGGTCACCTGGGGGACCAGCCCCGAAGATGTCGTACCCATTACCGGCGCCGTGCCTGACCCCGCGAGCTTCGCCGACCCATCGAAGCAGGAGGCCGCGCGCAAGAGCCTGGCCTATATGGGCCTCACCCCCGGCACGCCGATGACCGCCGTTCGGGTTGAAAATATCTTCATCGGCAGTTGCACCAACAGCCGCATCGAAGACCTGCGCGCCGCCGCCGCGGTTTTGAAGGGGCGTAAGAAGGCCGACGGCGTCAAATGGGCTATCGTCGTCCCAGGCAGCGGGCTGGTCAAGGCGCAGGCAGAGGATGAGGGCCTCGACCGCATCTTCATCGATGCTGGTTTCGAGTGGCGCGAACCGGGCTGTTCGGCGTGCCTGGGCATGAACCCCGACAAAGTCCCGCCGGGTGAACGCTGCGCGAGCACCAGCAACCGCAATTTCGAAGGCCGACAAGGTAAAGGCGGCCGCACGCACCTCGTCTCCCCGGCAATGGCCGCCGCCGCCGCAGTGGCGGGGCACTTTGTGGATATTCGGGAGTGGAGTTACAAGGCCTGACGAAATAGTGCAACC
>JAAUPH010000206.1 GCA_012035435.1 Sphingopyxis sp.
CCCGGCCGTGGTCCGTTGCAATACCTCTGCAACCCCGTGCGTCGAATTCTGTGGAAGCGTGAGTCGCGATCTGGAACCTATGCTTCACGTCGGCGCTCGTGGGGCGTTGCTCAGTGCCATAGCCGAGGTCCGGACCTCTCGTACGGCCGCGGACCGTCAGCACCAAACGCCTGGCGCGCATCGCTTACCTCGCAGCGCTCGGCCGGGTCGCGGGCGAGGAGCCGCATCACCACGTGACAGACGTCCTCCGGCAGCTCGGGACGACTCAGCCATACCACCCGTCGGCGCAAGGACTTCCACTCCCGCAACAACCCGGGATCCCGCTCCAGGAGCGGCGTCACCACCCCGTCCAACAGCGCCACGAGGAACCGCGCGCGCTGATTCCCTTCCATGTACTGCTGCGCCACGGCATTGGCCGCGCCGGGGCCAAGCTCGTCATGATGGCGGGGGTCCCCTTTGGCACGCCGGGGTCGACCAACGTGCTGCACGTTGCGACGATGACCGGGGATGAGCTGCGGGGATATGGCGGAAACTGAAGCCAGGAGCGTCCGACGGGCATTCGCGCTGCGCCGGATCACTAAGGGGTTTGTAGTCGATAGGCAGTTCAGGGTGCGGAAACTGATTCACTCTGGGACGCCCCGCAGACTCTATGGTAAACACTCTTTGCACCATGATGAAGTGACGGCATAGTCGGCGGCGCTGACAGAGTCGTCAGCAGCCATCGGCAGGAATTGACCCGAGCGTGAGCGCCCGTTTCCGTTTCCCCGTTTCCTTTGTGACCAGCCCGGCGCCGTGCCCGTATCTGGCGGGCAAGACTGAGCGCAAGGTGTTTACCGAACTGAGCGGTAGCAGCCCGACCGAACTGAACGACGCGCTGGGCCGCATTGGGTTTCGTCGTAGCCAAAGTGTCGCCTATCGCCCCAGTTGCAATGATTGCAGCGCCTGCGTGTCGGTCCGCGTCGTGACGAGGGATTTTCAGCCCAACAGCTCTCAGAAACGGAATCTGCGCCGCAATGGCGACCTTGCCGTATCGGCGTGTAAAGCGTGGGCGACCGAAGAGCAATATCGCCTGCTTCGCCGCTATCTGCGCTCGCGCCACCCCGATGGCGGCATGGCCGATATGGACGAACAGGATTTCGCCGACATGGTCGAACAGACCCCGGTTGACAGTTACCTGATCGAATATCGCGAACCTGCGGGCGCGGACGGGCGGCCCGGCAAGCTGGTCGGATGCTGCCTGACCGATCGGCAGGGCGACGGCCTGTCGATGATTTACAGCTTCTTCGACGCCGACCACCCCTTACGCGAAGGGCTCGGCACCTACATCATCCTCGACCATATCCTGCGCGCGGGCGCGGCGGGGCTTCCTTATGTCTATCTCGGCTATTGGATCGAAGGATCGCGGCGGATGGCCTATAAAGCGCGCTTCCGCCCGATCGAGCGGCTGGGCCCTGACGGCTGGCACAGCTTTGAACCCGCGCCGGCACTGACGCTCGACCGGGTGTTTGAGCAGGCTTAAAGCTACAAAACACACCGTCCTTTGCAGTGATTGTGGATCCTATGTTGCCTTTGCGCGACGGAGGCGCGCAGGGATGAGGGGCCTGGTTTGGTTTTTGACCTCGCCGCCGTGTTTTGCCTTCGGAGAACGGCCAAGGGTGCTAAGTCCGTAAGCCCCTCCCCTTCAGGGGAGGAGTTGGGGTGCGGGCTGTCGTGCTGGCGCGAGGCCGACAGCCCGCTCCCACCCAAAAACCGCTTTCCTACACGCCCCGATATGCGTTGCTCGCCCGCCCTCAGCGATTTGCTGCAAACGTAAGACCAAGGGAGAAAAGTTGGATATATCCGTGAACTTTGGTGAAGTTTGGAAAGTTGGCCCCGCGCGAAATCGCACGGGAGGCGGAATTTGGAATTCCGCCGCCACTCCCGCGTCCCCCATTGACCTCCCCCCGCAATCCCGGCCATAACCTTGGAATATCGGACGCCTGACAAGTCCGGGTCGCATCCGTTGGGGTAGGGCCGCCTTTTGGGCGAGGGGGCCGTGTATGGGGGATGCTGGTGCGCGCGATGCGGTTGGCTGTCGGTCATGACTGACAAGGTCCAGGTGGCCATCATCGGCTCTGGGCCTGCTGGGCTCAGCGCGGCGGCGCGTGCTTCGGCGTTGGGGCTGAGCCATGTGCTGCTTGAAAAGACCGATCACCTGTCGGACACCATCTTCAAATATCAGAAGGGCAAGCTGGTAATGGCGACCCCGACGCGGCTGGACCTTCGGTCCGACTGCGATTTTGACGAGGGGATCCGCGAGGATATTTTAGCGACCTGGGACCGCCAAATGGCCGCTTACAGGGTCAATATCGCCTATCATGCCGAGGTGTCGGCGGTCGAAGGGGCGCAGGGTGATTTCACCATCCGCACGTCGCGCGGGGCCGAGTTTCGCGCGGACTATATCGTGCTCGCCATCGGGACGCAGGGCAATCCGAACCGGATGCGCTGTCCCGGAGGTGATTTGCCCCATATTTTCTATCAGCTCGATGACCCAGCCGATTATCAGGACAAGCATGTGACCGTTGTCGGATCGGGCGATGCGGGAATTGAAAATGCGCTGGGGTTGGCCGAGGCGGCGTTGGAAAACACGGTCACGATCCTCAACCGATCCAAGGATTTTGCGCGCGCCAAGGCCAAAAACGTCTCGGACCTGATGGAGGCGGGGGCGACGGGCGGCATGTTCGTGCGCACCGAAACGTCACCCAAGCTGGTCGAGGCCGGCTGGTTGACGCTCGAGACGCCGACGGGCGATGTGCGGATCGAATGTGATGCGATCATCGCGCGGCTCGGATCGGTCGCGCCGCGCGCCTTTGTCGAGGGGCTGGGGATCGAATTTTCGAGCCCCGACCGCGAGGCTTTTCCCAAATTGTCGCCGCAGTTTGAGAGCACGGCCCCGGGAATTTTCGTGATCGGCGCGCTCGCGGGTTATCCGCTGATCAAGCATTGCATGAACCAGGGCTATGACGTCGTGGAGTATATCCGCACGCAGATTGCGGGCGAAAAGTTCGTGCTGCCACCGGCTGATGAAGGCTTGCTCGTCAAAGTGTTCGAGGGGCTGCCCGGTGACCGCAGCGTGTCCGAATGGCTGGAGTTTCTGCGCGAACGGGTGAGCATTTTTGCCGATGTCTCGCCGCTCCAGATGCGCGAATTCATGCTGGATTCGCAAGTGAGCTTCGTCCGAGCCGGCGATGTGGTTTTCGAGGGCGGCGATCCCGGGACGTCGCTGTTCGCCATCGCCGACGGCGCGGTGCATGTCGAGATTGACCCCAAGGATCGGGGCCGCGTGGTACCCATCGAAACCGGGTCGATCTTTGGCGAGGTCGGGCTGATTTCCGGGCGCAAGCGCGGGGCGACGGTCCGCGCGGCGCGTGATGCGATTTTGGTGGAAGTGTCGCGGACGGCGGCGCTCAAGCTGATGGCCGCCGTGCCGGGGGCCAAACGGGTGATCAACAGGATCAGCCTGGAACGCCAGTTGATGCAGATTTTCCGTGGCGGGCTGACACCTGCCGATCTGGCCGAAACGGTCGAGCATGCCGAGGTGCAATCGGTCCGCATCGGCGAAACCGTGCTTGCCGAAGGGGATGAGGGCGACGACATATTCGTCATCCGGTCGGGATCGATGGCGGTCGAAAAGATGATCGGGGGGCGGCCGATTTTCCTGTCCTATCTGCCCGCCGGAGCGTTCTTCGGCGAAATGGCGGTGCTGGGCGGGGGTAAGCGCACCGCCACGGTGAAGGCGGCAGTGAAGTCCGAAGTGATCAAGCTGCGCGGTGCCGATTTCCGCGCGATCCTGGATAACAAGCCCGCGATCCGTGCCGATACCCTCGCTGCGATGAGCAAGCGGAGCGAGATCAACGAATTCATCGAGAGCCGCAAGGGTAGCTATTACAGCGCAGTCGATCTCTATTCCGACACCGCGAGCTTCCTGATCAACCAGGGGATTGGCGAGGCGACCGATGCGCTGCTCATCGACGAGCGGCTATGCGTCGGGTGCGACAATTGCGAAAAGGCATGCGCCGACAGCCATGACGGGCTGTCGCGGCTTGATCGCGAAGCTGGGAAGAGCTTTGCGCATCTGCATGTGCCGACGAGCTGCCGCCACTGCGAGCATCCACATTGCATGGCCGATTGTCCGCCCAACGTCATCCACCGTGGCCCCGATGGGGAAGTTTACATGGAGGATGGCTGTATCGGCTGCGGCAATTGCATGCGCAACTGCCCCTATGGTGTGATCCGGATGGAGGCGAAGCCGCCGCAGAAGCCTAGCCTGTTCCAATGGCTGTTGTTCGGCTTTGGTCCCGGTCCCGGCGAACCTTCGCCCAAATGGACCAAGGCCAATTCGCCCGAAGGCACCAAGCCCAAGAAAATCGCGGTGAAGTGCGACATGTGCAAGGGGATTTCGGGCGGCCCGGCCTGCGTGCGCGCTTGCCCCACCGGCGCGGCGATCCGTGTCACGCCGGAGGAATTTCTGTCGGTCGCCAAACTGGGTGAGGGCGAGGTCTGATGGCGCTGGGCATCCGCCGCCGCACGCGCGCCACCGCTGCGCAGACCGACCGGGTGCGGCAGAGTGCGCATGAAGGCTTCCTGTCCTACGCGGACTTTCGCTGGGCGAAGATCTCGGGCGCAGTGATGCTGCTGGTGATTGTGTCTTACGCGATGGTGGATGTCAGCCCGCGCCACAATGGCGGAAGCTGGTATGGCTATACGCTGGGCACCATCGGCGCAGCTCTGATCCTGTGGCTGACCGCGCTGGGGGTGCGCAAGCGCAAGATGACGAGCGGGGCCTGGTCGCTGAAGGCCTGGACCTCGGCGCATGTCTATCTGGGACTGTCGCTGATCGTGATCGGCACCTGGCACACTGGGTTTCAACTGGGATGGAATGTCCACACGCTCGCCTGGGCGCTGATGATGATCGTCATAGTGTCTGGGCTGTTCGGGATATTCGTTTATGCGACGCTGCCGCAGGCGCTGGCGGCGAACCGCGAGCAGATGACGCAGATGCAGATGCTGGAGGCAATCCGGCGTTCGACCGCCAACTGCATGTCGCCGCGCAGCCACTGCCCCCTTCGGTGAGCGCAGCCGTGCAGGGCTCGCTGGAACAGG
>JAAUPH010000207.1 GCA_012035435.1 Sphingopyxis sp.
TATCGAAGGTGTTATTCGATCCAATGCACCCGAAGCAGTCGAAGCACTTGCTCGAATGAACCAGAATTGGGCGGCACGGTCGCGCCAGTTGGAAGGCATGTTTGGTACAAAACCGCAGCGCGAAGTGAATCCTCTCGCACCACGAGGCTTGCAGAAATCCGAGAATATTTATGAAACGCCGGAAGGCGCGGTTGGTCGTGCGGCTGCGCAGCGCACGGGGTTTAATCGGGGATCTTGAACGTCGCCCATCGGTAGCGGTGAACACCGTAAAAGATCTTGCAGATGACCAGACCATGCAGCAGCAAGTTGCCCAAAATCTCGGTCAATCTGTTCAACGGGAAATCTCTACTGCTGCAAAAACACAAGCGGACAGTGCGCAAAAACTTGCACCAGCCATGCGCAATCCGAAATTTGACCAAGGTGATATTTCAGAAGGCGGACTAGCTGCACTCCTTGCTGCGTCTAGTGGAAACGCAATGGCTTACACTCAGTCAAAGGTGCAATGCTTGGATTACGCAGTCTTGTTCGAGCGATCCCGCAAACTGAACGACGTAATGTCCTTGTGGACATGCTGTTTTCTCGTGATCCGGCGATGACGCAGCGCGCTATCGAAGCGTTGAAGGGTCAAGGCCGGCAGGGCGTTGACGCTCTCAAGGATATCATTGCGATGGTCGGCGGCGCGAACGTGTCGGCAGGGGCACTAGAACAAGAAGCACCGCCTGCATCGCCTGCGGACGCAATGACCGAAGAAGCACCCGCAGACGAAACCGATCTGTCTCAGCTTTCCGATGAAGAATTGCTGGCGATGTATGAAGGTGAGGAAGAAACCGATCTGTCTCAGCTTTCCGATGAGGAATTGCTGGCGATGTATGATGGCGGCGAAGCTGCACCCGATGAAGCAAGCCCCTACGCTGCTGATCTGGAAACCTTGTACGCCAATGAGGATCCGGCGCTGGTCGATCTTATCGAGCGTGTATCTCGGCAGGAGAGCGGCGGACGGCAGAAGGACAGGAACGGCCGCGTTATCACGTCCAAGGCTGGCGCAATCGGCGTGATGCAGGTCATGCCCAAAACCGGACCCGAAGCAGCGCGCTATGCCGGTGTGCCGTGGGATGCTCAGGCTTATCGGAATGACGAAGCCTACAATAAATTGATCGGGACAGCGTACCTCTCGGAAATGCTGCGTCGGTACGATGGAGACGTGGAATTGGCACTGGTGGCTTACAATGCAGGCCCGAAGCGCGCCGATGCCTACTCCAAGGGACAGATCAAATTTTCTGCACTGCCGGCTGAAACGCAGGATTATGTAAGGAAGATTATGTAATGCCGGGAACTCCTGAAACCCCTAACGCAAAAGAGCAGATCGCGGACGCCGTGATTGAACGCTTCGTGTCGCAACACCCGGAATTAAGGCAGGCAACTATCGTGACCGAGATACCCCCGACTCTTCGTTGGGCAGGCGTAATTATGGGGGCAATTATGACTGCCGTTGCCACAGCCGGCTTGTTCTGGCTGGCCTCGACTGTCAATGAAATGCAGGTCACTTTGGGCCGTATGGACGAGCGCATCGGCAACTGGATTTCGACACAGGACCAGCGATATTCTGATCTTGAGGACCGGATCGAAAAACTCGAAACCAAGATGGAGAAAAAGTGATGCCCAATCCGGCACAGCAGCGGCTTGATGCAATGGCGAAGAAAAAAGGCTTCCCCAGTTACGCCGCGATGAAGGCGTGGAACGAGAAATATCGCGCACCCGTCACCAACACAGCGGCACCCAAGAAAAAAGGCAATTTCTTTCAGTCGCTCATGTCCAAGGTGCATCCGTTGAATTTCTCGACGGACAAGGTGAACCGGACGCTCGATAAAGCGAACAAGAAGAAATGAGCGATCCCCGCAAGCCCTTCGCCGATGCACTGCGCAAAGCCGGAATGGACTTCAACCGTCCCGGCGTTGTCGCTGCGTTTGATGATATGCTGGATAAAGCCGGCGTGCTGCGGGTCGGTCAGACACCGGGGATCATTGATCCGCCGTGGCTGGCACATGCACGCTCGAAACTCGGGCAAAGGGAAATCAAGGGTCCGAAGCATAACGGCTGGATCGCGGAAGGATGGGCTCGGCTCGGTGCGACCTGGTTCAATGATGACGAAACGCCGTGGTGCGGCTACTTCATTGCCGACGCGCTTGATGCTGCGGGTCTGCCATACCCTAAGAATTTCCCCGCCGCAGCATCTTTCCGAACCTATGGCGTTGCCGTGCCCGCGCAGCTTGGAGCAATCGCGACCATGCGCCGTCCGGGAGGTAATCACGCTTTCATCATTGTCGGGGAAACTCCAGACCGGCTTGCCTACAAGGCACTCGGCGGAAATCAGTCTGACGGCGTGACGATCATGGACGTGCCGAAGACTCAGGTTGATGCGATCCGCTGGCCTCCGGGCGTTCCACTGGTTCCAAGGTCGCAGATGCAGCTTCCGGTGATGCCGAGAGGCACGATCTTGAAGAACATGGCATGAAAGCACCACAGGAAGCCATGATCGCCTATCTGGCAACACTCACGGCCATCGTCGCCTTGTCGGCGCTCGGTGCGCTGGCCGTGGCCTTTGCACCCAAAGAGCGGCTTGACGAAGTGCTTGCCGCTCTCGCCTTTCTTTCGGCCGGCGTAACCGGCCTTGTGGGTGTCATCGGCACCTTTCGACCCAAAGGCCGCGACGAGCCGCCTCATGATGGAGAAGTCTAATGTTCAAGAAATTAATCAAGAAGCTGGTGCGCAAGATCGTCAAGAGCCCGCTCGCTGCCGAAGTGATCGCCGAGAAGGCAGATGATGCGATCATGGACGTACTCGACGCAAAAACGGGCGGGCTCGCCAGCAAGGCAGAGGAAGCGGTAAAGCGACGGAACCGCGAACGGGATCAGTAATCCCGAAGGATCCGCGCTGTCGTCCTCACGTGGTCGGGTCGCCCAAAGGCACCCACAAGCGAAACCGATGTTGAGGAAAACAATTGCGATTGCTACTTCGATCATATCAATTCTCCCGATTTTGGTCGATAGTGTTGTCCCGGCGAGTTTCGTATATCTCGCACAGAATGCCAAGGGTAATCCCGCAGCCAATCAGGGCGAGGATGGTCACGACAGTTTCCTAAGTCTTTCGGATAAATCCTCTTTCTGAAACTTCATGACGTAGACCTCCCACTTCAATTTCGCCAAAGTATAGTCTTGGTACAGTTCTTCACCTTCCGGCGTTGAGCGCGGGTCCGATGGATGCCGCCGAATTGACAACCCTCTTTGACGTAAAGCATCTTCAATTTCATTTAAAGACTTGCGCCCGAAATTAGGTATTCTAAGCAATTCTCCTTGATACATCGAAGTCAGTTTCTCAATCGTATCTATCCCTTCCATATGTAAACAATGATACGCCCGAGTGGACATTTGCAGACCCAAATATTCTACTTGTTTGTCTTTCACAGGAATTTCCTTCCGTAGTGTGCCAGCAGCAAGGCTTCGGCCCTGCCATCATCTTTGACCCTCGCCACGGCCGTAGCCGTCGAAGGGTAGAGCGTGCGGCAAACCTCACGGCTCGCACCCTTCCCGCTGTTCAGTAGCCCTAACTTGGCTTTCCAGACGCTCGGGGTGACGAAGTGCACCGGACAGTCGCAGGAGGTCACCACCAATCCATGAGCGAAGCCGAGCGATCTTCCGAATGAAAACATGGACGTGACACCTTGTCCCGGCCGTGATGCCACGTCTTCGATTACCACCATATCAGGCGCCGCCCATCGCAGCGCATCCGTCCAGGTATTGACCCAATCGCTCCACGCGGGCTTTTCCTTCCCACGCAGCTTGACGGTCGGCACGTCGAAGAATTGCGCGCTACCGTCAGCGTGCGAAATCGCCATTGCGCCGGTCTTGCCGGGATCGATACCGATGATGGTCACTTTTTGTACCTCAGCATCTTTTCGACTTCGGCTTTGACCTTGAAACGGCGCTCGCGTGCCCAAGGCTCAATGTCCTCCATCACCTGCTTGACGGTCTGCACCAGATCAGACCGGTCCACTTCCTCGAAAACCAATTCGTCATGGACCTTGAAGATCGTCCGAAGGCCGGCAGCTTCGGCGCGCTTCACGGCTTCCACCATCAGATCGCGGGCGCTGCCCTGAATGCAATCGGCTGTAATCATCCCGTGCCATGCCAGATGCCGACGAAACTTCTTCCCCTGATAACTCATGAAGGTCCAGGACGGTTTTTCGTCACCGGCAGGCGTGTAGCTGATCGCCTTGCGTGGACGGTGATACCAAATCTTCCGACCGGACGGCAGGCGCATTGTCAGGAAGTCGAATTCCTTGCGAAACTCGATGCCCTCATAGCTGTAAACCTTGGCGTGGTCGCAATAGACCGCCCGAACGCTCGCATCGAAAAGCCCGTACCAGAATTTCGGCACCATCGGGGCGACCTCTTTCCGGTAGGTGTTGATTGCGAGCATCGCCAGATCAATGCTTTCCTTCGGTGCGAAGCGAGCACGGAAGCCAACGGGGCCGAGCCCGAAGCCTGAATTATGGACGATCAGAGGACCGTCAGAGGTCATCACCGTGAAGCGGTTACGTGGACCTGCATTGACAAGATCGTAAACAGGCTCGGACACTTAAACGGACTCATGCCCAGGTACTTGCTCTGGAAACTAAACGCTAGGCGGATGCGCTCGTCCTTAAAAAACCGGCCCAGGTCGCTGTCCACACTCGACCACGGCCGAACCAGTGGCAACATCTTCACCAGCGACGCTTTCACATAGTCACTCAGCCCCGACCACGGCTGCTGCAGGATCGGCGTGAACGCATCGAACTTCCGCCGATTCTCTTGGATGAACTTTGGAAAACGCATCGCATCGATAGGCGACAGCCTGGCGATCTCAGCCTGCATCCGCGCGATGTCCGGCGTCGCCTTGATGTCGCCTGCAATGGGCAAGCCGCCGTACCGCGCACTGTTTCCCTGTTCCCTGCTCACTTTTCTCTTGGCTTTGCCTCCCCTCAAAGATCAGGTGATACTGCGGGTCTAGCCTGACCATCGGCACATGCTCGTGCAGGTCCATCCCGCACATCGCAAACACTTCTTCAAGAACGCGCGGATACAGAAAAAACGTCGGCCCCA
>JAAUPH010000208.1 GCA_012035435.1 Sphingopyxis sp.
CAGCCGCTCGCGCGTCACACGCCTCTACGTCCTGGCCCCCGGCATCCGCATGACGCTTAACCGCCACCACCGATGCCCGCGTGATGCTGCTCGGCGGCGAAGCCTTCGCCACCAAACGCCACGTCTGGTGGAATTTCGTCAGCAGCAGCCGCGAGCGGATCGATCAGGCGAAAGCCGACTGGAAGGCCGGGAAGTTCGCGAAAGTACCGGGGGATGAGGCGGAATGGATTCCGATCCCGGATGTGCCGCTGACGCGGAGTGAGTAGTTCCACCCTGGCCCCGCGAAGGCGGGGGTAGGGTGGGGAACCGTCCGGCGGAGCGCAGCGGAGGCGGATGGTGGAGGGGCTGGCGCAGGCACCGGAAGCCCCTGCCGCCACATCCCCTCCGACCCCTGCGAGGCCACCTCTCCATGTCGGCTACGCCGCCACAGGGAGGAATTGTGCTGTTCCCGTCCGCGCGATACTCTGCCTTCAATAGAGGGGGAGACACGGCATGCCCATCACCACGCCATCGCTTACCTGCAACCACGACCATCATCCCTCCCGCCGCGCGCTGATCGGCGGGCTTGGTGCCGCCGTTATCGCCTCGCCCGCCTTGCTCCATGCGCAGCAGCCGACGGCGATACTGACCCGGCGCGGGACGCCGCAGCTGACGCTTGGTCCCATGTATCCGCTCACCCGCCCGGTTGAGGAGGATCCCGATCTGACGCGTCTGTTCGGCCAGCCGCGCGCCGCGCTGGGGCAGGTGATTGAAATCAGCGGCCGGATCATGAACGAGGCAGGCGTGCCGGTGCCGCACGGCTTGATCGATCTGTGGCAAACCAATGCGGCGGGGCGCTACAGCCATCCCGCCGATGTCAGCGGCCAGCCGCACGATCCCGGTTTTCAATATGCCGCGCTGCTGCGCGCCGACGAGCAGGGCCGCTATCATTTCCGCAGCGTGCTTCCCGCGCCCTATGAAAGCCGCCAGCGCCACATTCATTTCGACGTGCGCGGCCGCAACCGGCGGCTCATGACCCAGCTATTCTTCCCCGGCGAACCCAATGATCGCGACAGTCTTTACACCGGTTTGCGCGATGCCGCCTTGCAGGACGCGGTCACCGCAAAGCGCGTGGGGGAACGCGACGGCGCGTGGCTGTTCAACTGGGACATCAAACTCGCGGGCGAGTGACAATTGTCATCTCCAGCATGCTTGCAATGTTGGATTTTTGCTGATTGGTTGGCGCTGCAACCAGCTCGTCTGCCGCGATCACACTCTTACCCGCTCAAAGTGCACCGCCGTCTGCAAAGTTGGACATATCGGTGAACTTTACTGAACTTTGAAATTCCACCGCATGACCCTGCACCACATCCCCCTCCCAACCGGCGTGACGCTCGACGTCTGGACCATGGGTGATCCAAGCAATCCGCCGATGATCTTCCTCCATGGCTTTCCCGAATCGCACCACACGTGGCGGCATCAGATGGCGGCGTTTTCAGACCGCTATTGGTGCATCGCGCCGGACCAGCGCGGCTATGCAGGGTCTTCGAAACCGCCTGCGGTCGACGATTACCGCGTGCCGCATCTTGTCGCCGATGTCTTTGCGCTGGCCGACGCGCTGGGGATCGGTCGCTTCACGCTGGTGGGGCATGATTGGGGCGGGGCGATTGCGTGGGCGGCGGCGCTGAAGGATCAAGCGCGGGTCGCGCGGCTCATTCAGTGCAACGCCGCGCACCCCTATGTCTTTCAACGCACGCTGATGTTCGACGCTGAGCAGCGCGCGCAGTCGCAATATATCCGGGAGTTTCGGACCCGCGATATCGAAGGGGAGGTGGCGGCGCGGGGCCTTGAGTGGTTCTTCGCCGAACGCTTCGATCATTTGCTGGCCGGGGGCATAATTGATGCGGCCGACCGCGCGGCCTATCTGAACGAATGGAGCCAGCCGGGCGCGCTGACCGCGATGCTCAACTGGTACCGCGCCACCCCGCTCGAAGTGCCTGCGCCCGATGCGCCAATGGTCTCGACACCTTTCCTCGACGCGCCTTTCCCGCGGCTGACCATGCCAGTGCTGGTGGTATGGGGGATGGCGGACCGGGCACTGCTCCGGTGCCAGCTTGATGGGCTCGATGCGCTGATCGACCATCTCACTGTCGTGTGCGTGCCGGACGCGGGGCATTTTGTGCCGTGGGAGGCGCCCGATGCGGTCAATGCGGCGATGGCAGAGTTTCTTAGCAAAGACTCTTAATCCCGTTCGTGTCGAGCAAAGTGGAGACACCCCGCTTGCCTGCACGGTGTCTCCACTTCGCTCGATACGAACGGGGAAACAGGTTGATTACGCTCCTCAATCCCCCACAAACACGCACCCGCTGGCATCGGCAAACCGGGCCGAACGGCTGGCCAGCAACGGCACCGACCCCGTCACCGTCTGCGTCTCAGGATCGTCGCTGACCGAGATAATCTCCATCCCCGGTTCGAAATCAGTCTTACAGCTTTCCAGGTCACGGCCCTGCACATAACGGCACGAACAGCCGATCCGCGCGGCATAGGATGACCCGATCTCGGCCTGAGCCTTCAACGAGGGATAATACCAGATCGCCAATGCCACGATCAGTATAAAGACCAGGCCCAGCCACAGCCGCCAGCGGCTTTTGGCGGGGATTGTCGGCGTGGGGGAAGGGCTGCTATCCATCCGCGCCATGAACCGCAAAATTATGATCATGGCAAGTGTGCTGGCGCTGGGTGGAGGCGCAGTCGTCTGGCACGGGGGGGCGACGACGGCCAAGGCGCGTGCCTTGCCCGAAGGCGTTGCAAGCTGGCCCGCCGTTGCGCGGGTAAAGGCCCCGATCGACGCGCTGTTCATCGATCGCGACGCGATGGGGGAGACCCGCGCGCTGCTCGTACTGCGCGATGGCAAGGTCATCTATGAACGCTATGGTCCCGGTTACGCGCCGGACAGCAAGCTGATCAGCTGGTCGATGGCCAAGAGCATTACCAGCGCAATGATCGGTTTCCTCGTCGCCGATGGCCGCTTGGCGCTCGATGCACCTGCGCCCGTGGCCGCATGGCAGCGCAGCGGCGATCCGCGCGGGGCCATCACCTTGCGCCACCTGCTCCACATGTCGGCAGGGCTCGAACATGTCGAGGAAGTCGACCCGGCGTGGGAGGGTGATACGGTTGCAATGCTCTTCGGAACCGAAGCGCGCGACATGGCCGCCTTTGCCGAAGCCAAGCCTGCAGTCGCGAAAGCCGGCGAGCTATATAATTATAGCTCGGCGACCAGTGTGATCCTGGCCGACATCCTAGCCGACACGCTCGCGCCGGGGGCCAATGCGGCGGCGCGGCGCGATGCGGTGCTCGATTTCCTGCGCGGGCGGCTGATCGAACCCACCGGCATGACCAGCCTGACGCCGGAGTTTGACACGGCGGGCACGATGATCGGCGGGTCGATGATGCACGCCACCGCGCGCGACTATGCCAAATTCGGCGAGCTGCTGCGCAACAATGGCATGGTGGGTGGCCAGCGGCTGCTCCCGCAAAGCTGGATCGATTTCATGCGCGCACCGGCACCTTCCGATGGCGGCTATGGCGGGCATATCTGGCTCAACCGCTCGCGCCCGGCGGGGGCAGGGACGGCGCTTTGGCCCGAGCGCGGACCCAATGATTTGTTCGCCTGTATCGGGCATCAAGGGCAATATATCGTCGTGTCACCGTCACAGCGGCTGACCGTGGTGCGGCTGGGCATTTCGACTGACGAACAGATACCAAATGTACGCGATCAGATCGCGGCGCTGATGCGCGGGCTTTGAAATCTAAGTCGCAACTGCGCTCCGGCCTGCGCCGGAGAACAGATGGTGTAGAATTCAGGCGTGGTTGATCACGGAAACAACAACCCCTCGTCCCAGCTGCCATCACCGCGCACAAACACCCGCCGTTCGTGCAGGCGAAACGCCTGATCCTGCCAGAACTCAAACCGGTCAGGCACGATGCGGAAGCCAGACCAGTGCGGCGGGCGCGGCACTTCGCCAATGGCATAGCGGGCGCCAGCCTCGGCAATGCGCTTCAAGAAATGGGCGGCGGCTGGGGAGCGGGCGGGACTGGTCCGACGCCCACGCGCCGATCCGCGAATCGCGCGCGCGGCTCGCAAAATAGGCGTCGGCCTCGGCGTCGCCAACCGCTTCGACCGCACCCTCAATGCGAATCTGACGGCGCAGGCTCTTCCAATGGAACAGCAGCGCAGCCTGAGGGTTTGCGGCTAGGGCCAGCCCCTTGCGGCTCTCCAAATTGGTATAGAAAACGAACCCGCGCTCATCATGTCCCTTCAGCAGCACCATCCGCACCGACGGGCGGCCATCGCCATCGACGGTCGCGACCGCCATCGCATTGGGGTCTTCAGGCTCGCTGGTCTGCGCATCGGCGAACCATTGATCGAACAGGGTGAAGGGGGTGTCAGTCATGCCTTTGTCCCTAGTCCAGGCGGGCAGCAACACAAGTCCCATCAAGCGGCTTGTCGGCTGCGCTCTCTCACCCTAGCTATGCGGGCATGGCAAATGACCCTTATTCCACATTGGGCGTGGCGCGCGGCGCGAGCGAGGCGGAGATTAAATCTGCCTATCGCAAACTCGCCAAACAGCTGCACCCCGACGCCAACAAAGACAATCCCAAGGCCGCTGAGCGTTTCTCGGACGTGACGCGCGCCTATGATCTTTTAAGCGACAAGACCAAGCGCGCTCAGTTCGACCGTGGCGAAATTGATGCCGACGGCAATCCTGCCATGCCATTTGGCTTTGGCGGCGGCGGCGGCGGTCTGATTTATGTGAACGATTTGCTTACAGGCGCTGTTTCGGTTACTGGCGGTGCGAACGGCCAAACAACTTCATCCCGCATTGCCTATGGTGCAACCAGCGGTTCACCTGGCGCTGCGTTCCTCAACGCTCACATCACTTCGCTGCAAAACTGCGGTTTTGTGCCGGTCACCCTGGCCTACATGTCCTCGTTTAAATATGGAAAAAACGCATATGTGGAGTGGTGGACGGCTACGGAAACGGCGAATCTGGGCTTCAATCTTTACGGACATGACGGCAAGGATTGGCTGAAAATAAATTCTCAGATTATTCCCAGCCAGGCTGTCGATTCAGATTCTCCCCTCTTC
>JAAUPH010000209.1 GCA_012035435.1 Sphingopyxis sp.
GCGGCGCGGCCTTCACCGGCGGCAGGGCAGGCGGGGGGCGGGGGTCATCACCGGGTCGGGCGCGAGCGCCTCTTCCTCACCCAATTTGGCCGCGGGGGGCGTTTCACTGACTTCGGGAGCGGTCGAAACCGGCGCGGCTTCGGCGACCAGATCGACCTCCATCGGCGGGTTGATGTCTTGCCGTTCCCGCTCGGGCCAGTCGAACGACAGGAGCCCAAGGAGAGCCAGATGCAGCACGACCGCAACGACCAGCCCGATCTGCTCCGATGCGCGCGGATCGGGCAGCGGGGTGGGGGCAGGGCGCGCGCTACTGGCCATGGCAGGCTCGCTATTCCTCGCCATCTGAACCGCTGGTGACCAGCGCGATGCGGGTCAGGCCAGCACGGTTAATCTCGCCCAGCACGCGCATCACGCGGCCATGATCAAGGCTGCGGTCGGCGCGAAAGCGGATCTGGCGCGGTTCTTCGCGGCCAGTTTCGGCGGCGGCGAGCGCCTGAAGCCGGGCGGGCAGTGCGGCATTTTCGACCGGGATTTCGTCGATGAAAATCTGCCCCTCGGCATTGATCGACAGCTGAATGGGCTCGGGCTGTTCGCTGTCGACGGGCTTGGCGCGGCTATCGGGCAGGTTGATCGGCACGCCCGCAACCAGCAGCGGCGCGGTCACCATGAAAATGACCAGCAGCACCAGCATCACATCGACGAACGGTGTGACGTTAATTTCCGCCATCGGCGCACGCCGCCCGCGTCCACCGCGACGTCGTCCGCCGCTGGTCGGGACACCCATCGCCATTACTCGGCCTCCAGCTCGCGGCTGAAGGTCGCGTGGAGCCCGTCGGCAAAGCGCGCGAGGCGGCTTTCAAAGCGGTTCAGTCGCTGCGAAAAACTATTGTAAGCGATGACGGCGGGGATCGCGGCGAACAGGCCGATGGCGGTTGCAAACAATGCCTCGGCGAGCTGCGGCGCGACGGTGCTGATCGCGAACGCCCCTTCCTTGAACCCCGACAGGCTGACCATGATGCCCCACACGGTGCCGAACAGGCCAACAAAGGGCGCCACCGCGCCGATGGTCGCGAGAATGCCGATCCGCTCAGTCAGCCGGTCAACCTCGCCGTCCACCGCCGCGTGCATCGCGATGCCCAGCCGCTCGCGTGTCCCGTCACGGTCGACATGCTTGCCCGCGGTCGAATGGCGCCATTCGTTCATCCCGGCAGCAAAGATACGCGCGCTGGGCAGCGGGCTCTTCGCATGCTCCTGATAAAATCCGTCGATGTTTCCGGCCTTGCGAAAGTCGCGCTCAAACTGGTCGCAGGCTTTCATGATCTTGGCGGTGCTGCGGCCATGGCCGATGATCACGGCCCAGACATAGATGGATGCGATGATCAGGCCGATCATCACCGCCTTCACCACCCAATCGGCCTGAAGGAACAGCGCGATGGGCGACATGGTCGATTTGGTGGCGGCTAGGCTGATCTGGTCGAGCAAGGTCAGGAAACTCCGGTCATGATGGCGGTGAAACGCCCCGCCCAATCGGCGGGTTGCCGGCGCGGGCGGCCGTCGGGGGTGATGAACGCGGCGGTAACGCGTGCTTCGGTAAGGATCTGATCATCGCGCATCACGCGCTGCGCGATGATGACACTGGCACCGCGTACAGCCTCGACGGTGCTGATCACGGTCAGATCATCGTCCAGCTTGGCGGGGCGGCGATAGCGTACGGCCACATCGGTGACCGCCCATGCGCCCTCGCCCGCGTCATTGGCCGCGCGCTGGTCGATCCCGGCGAGCCTGAGCATGTCCGATCGCGCACGCTCCATGAAGCGCAGATAATTGGCGTGATAAACGATCCCCGACAGGTCGGTGTCCTCAAAATACACCCGCGCACGAAAGATATGCGTGGGTCCGTCGAAATAGCCGGGGATGAAGGGGGGAGGGGCAGGGGAGGCCATTGCCCCTGCGATAGCGGGCGGTGGACTAGGCGGGAAGGGGGCAAAGGCGCTTTGTCGCGCGGGGGAATCGCTTGGTCCCTTATTTCCCGTCGAACAGTCCGTCCTGCGCGCCCGCTGGCGGGTTCAGCCCCAGATGCTTCCACGCTGCCGGATTGAGCATTCGCCCCCGCGCGGTCCGTGCGATCAGGCCGACTTGCAGCAGATAAGGCTCGATCACATCCTCAATCGTGTCGCGCGGTTCGGACAGGCCGGCGGCCATGGTCTCAACACCAACGGGCCCGCCACGATAAATATCGGCGATCATGGTGAGGTAGCGGCGGTCCATCGCGTCGAGGCCGAGTGCATCGACCTCCAGCCGATTGAGCGCGGCATCGGCGGCGCTGGCATCGACAATGGTCGCGCCCGCAACGGTCGCAAAATCGCGCACGCGGCGCAGCAAGCGTCCGGCAATACGCGGCGTCCCGCGCGATCGCTTGGCGATTTCCAGCGCGCCATCGGGTGCAATGGGCAAGTTCAGCAGGCGTGCAGCGCGGCTGATCACCTGTTCAAGCTCGCCATGCGTATAAAAGTTGAGCCGCACTGGAATCCCGAACCGGTCGCGCAAGGGAGTGGTCAGCAGCCCTTGCCGTGTCGTCGCTCCGACGAGCGTGAATTTGGGCAGGTCAATGCGGACCGACCGCGCCGACGGCCCCTCGCCGATCATGATGTCGAGCGCTCGGTCCTCCATCGCGGGATAGAGGATTTCCTCGACCGCAGGCGACAGGCGGTGGATTTCGTCGATGAACAGCACATCGCCGTCCTCGAGATTGGTCAGCAGCGCGGCGAGATCGCCCGCTTTTGCGATAACCGGCCCGCTGGTGGAGCGAAACCCGACGCCCAGCTCGCGCGCGACAATCTGCGCCAGCGTGGTCTTGCCGAGGCCGGGCGGGCCATAAAACAGCACATGGTCGAGCGCGTCGGCGCGGGACTTCGCGGCCTCGATAAAGATGCGCAGATTTTCGCGGGCAGCGGCCTGTCCCACGAACTCGGCGAGCGTTTTCGGGCGCAGCGCGGCGTCGGCATCCTCCGGGGTGCGGATGGGGGTGGTGAGGGGTTGGGTCATTGTTCGCCTTCGGCATTGAACACATTTGGGTCATCACCAATCACGAATTGGCCATCAGCTTTACCAAAAACCACTTTTGAATGGCCGGTGTTTGCTTCTCTCAACCAAACTAACATTACCAACCCTTTATGTGGCAGTTTTACGGTGTGAGTTTGCAGGGTCAGCAAAATTTTATCTCGCCATTCATGGAGCTTTGCAAAGCTATGTGGCCGGATTGTATTATTGATGATGTCCGCCAGTTTTGGCGCGTGGAGATGAGCCCCAGTTCCGTCGTATATTTTCTTCATTTGACTGCGGCTAAGGGTAAATCGCGGGGCGGCAATATGGTGTTGGCCTTGACCAAGGCCATTGATCTGAAAGGCGCCTGCAGTCGGAAAGCCATGGGGATTCAGTTGACTTAGTGCGTGAAAGATGCGGTCAGCCTTCCAGTCTGTCTGCAGCATCGCGATCGTTTCTTGGTCATATTCCGAGTGAGCGGCTAATAGCGCAACCGCAGAGTATTCGACGCATTTCCTTACTTGAAGATATGAAAACTCGGCATTTTTCCAGTTCTCGGAGTGATTTGGATTGGATTTGGCTTCTTCCAAGGATTCATTAAGTGCATCGAGATGCGCCGCGACTTGATCCATGCAAGCGCAATACAGAAGTCCGATCTTCTGGATTTCGTCGATCACTTTGCCGCTTTCTTCAGCGCCAACCGCACTACCGCGTCCAGACCCGCGCTTGCACCCAGCTCGTCGCTGGCCGCCGCAACGGCATTCGTCGCCTCGCCCGGCTTGAAGCCTAATCCGGTCAGCGCGGCGACCGCGTCGGCCATCACGCCGCCGCCCATGGGCAGGGTAACACCGCCGCCCATCGCCATCCCGCCGAGAGCTCCCGCCTTATCCTTCAATTCATTGCAAATCCGCTGTGCCAGTTTCGGTCCGACGCCGTTGGCCCGCGCGACCATCGCCGCGTCACCGCTGGCCAGCGCGCGTTGCAGGTCGGCGATTTCGAGCGCCGACAATATCGCCAGTGCCATTTTCGCGCCGACGCCCTGAACGCTGACGAGCATGCGGAACCAGTCGCGTTCCTCCGCGCGGGCAAAGCCGAGCAGGCGCAGAAAATCCTCGCCCACCAGCATTTCGGTGTGGATGGTCACCTCGCCGCCGACCGCGCCCAGCGCATCCAATGTGCGCGCCGATGCCTCGACCAGATAGCCGACACCGCCGACATCAATCACGGCATGGCCTGCGCCGCTGGAGTCCAAGCGTCCGGTAAGTTTGGCAATCATGCAAGCGGTCTAGCGCGGGCTGGCGAAGATGGAAACTGGTGATCCTCTCCCCTTGGGGGCGGGCAGCGAGGCTTGGTGGCTTTGCCGCCTAGTCGCAGCGGGTGAGGGGATGCGCTCGCAGGGCAAAGCGGGACCCCTTGCCCAGCTACGCCCAGGCAGCAAGCTGCCAAGCCTACGCAACCCTCTCCCCATGGGAGAGGGGGTTATCGCCCACGATGATTGGCATGGCAGATCGCTACCGCCAGCGCGTCGGCGGCGTCCGCGCCCGCGACCTTCGCGCCAGGCAAAAGAATGCGCAGCATGGCCTGCACTTGCTCTTTCGCCGCAGTGCCTGTGCCGACAATCGCTTTCTTCACGAGGCGCGGGGCATATTCGGTGACGGGAAGGCTGCCGCGCGCGCAGCCAAGCAGGACAACGCCGCGTGCATGGGCGAGCTTGAGCGTCGACTGCGGATTGTCGTTGACGAACACCTCTTCAACTGCGGCGCAGGCGGGGGCGTGGTCGGCGATTATGGCGGCAAGTGCGGTATCGAGAAAGGCGAGCCGGTCGGGCAGCGCGGCCTTGGCGTCGGTCTTGATCTGGCCGTTGGCGATATGGCTGATCCGGCTTCCCTCAGCACGAATGATGCCCCAGCCGGTGCAGGTCAGCGAAGGATCAAGGCCGAGGATGATCATAACTTACAGCCCGTCCCGCTTGCGGGAGGGGTTGGGGTGGGGTAAGTGGCACGACCGGTTCCAGGCCCCACCCCCCGACCCCTCCCGCAAGCGGGAGGGGGAGCCGGTGATCACCCCAATTTCTCCATCA
>JAAUPH010000210.1 GCA_012035435.1 Sphingopyxis sp.
GCATCTGCTCAGCCCGCGATGGCGGCGGCGGCGGCGGTGAAGGGGCGGCTGGCGGATGTGCGGGAGTTGGCGGGGTGACGGGCGCTTGTATTTGCGGCGACGTCACTGTGACACTTGCGGAAGTGCCGAATTTCCTCAACGACTGCAATTGCGGACTCTGTCGCAAGCTCGGCGTGTGGTGGGGCTATTACCCGGTCGATCAGGTCGTCGTGACGGGTCCGACCGTCACATTTTGCCGTCCCGATCGCACAACTCCAAGTGTTGATATCCATCATTGCCACCAATGCGGCGCGACGACGCATTTTGCCTCGCTGCCGCACATCAGTCCGCCTCATATCGGCGTTAATATGCGCCTGTTTTCAGCGAAGTCATTGCAGGGCATCGAGCTTCGCTTTCCCGATGGCGCCAACTGGGCGGGGTCGGGCAGTTTCGGATATCGCCGAGAAGCGGTCATCCTCGATGGCATATCCCATTGACATATCCCATAACGCAAGCCATATTCCCCGTATGGACGCCCCTGCCACCCTTGGCCGCAAAGTCGCGCTTTTCAAATCCAACCGCAGTCAAGCGGTTCGGATTCCGAAGGATTTGGCCTATGGCGATGATGTCAAGGAAGTCTATATCCTCAAAGTTGGCAAGCGCCTGGAAGTCATTCCGGTAGGCGCGTTGTGGGATGATTTCTTCGACAGGCCCGCCAATCCGGACTTTCCTGAGCGTGACCAGCCCCCAGTTCAGGATCGTGAGTTTGGTTTTTGATGCTGCGCTACATGCTTGATACCAACGTGTGCATCCATGTGTTGCGCCAGCCCAACAGTCCAATCGCGGCAAAGTTCAAAGAGCATGAAGCGGAACTGTGTATCTCTGCGATTACCTTGCATGAGCTGCATTATGGGGCTGACCGGTCACAGCGCCCGGCCTATCAGCGTGAACTGACCGCAAAGCTCACCGCCCGATTGTCCGTGTTGGATTTCGGCAATGAGGCCGCCAGCCATTCGGGCAATGTTCGCGCCGCGCTTGCAACGGCGGGCCAGATGATTGGTGCCTACGACGTGCTGATTGCCGGGCATGCACGGAGCCTGGGATTGGTCGTAGTGACAAATAATATGAGAGAATTTACCCGCGTCGATGGCCTGCGCTGTGAAGACTGGCTAACCGAGGAAACCCCATGACCCCCCTCACCACCATCTCTGGCCGCGCAGTGCCGCTGGGTCTCAAAAATGTCGATACCGATGTGATCATTCCCGCGCGCTGGCTCAAGACAATCAGCCGTACCGGGCTGGGGCAGGGCGCGTTTGAGACGATCCGCGCGGAGCCGGGCAATGTATTTGACCAAGCAGAATTCGCGGGCGCGCCGATCTTGATCGCGGGCGACAATTTCGGGTGCGGATCCTCGCGCGAACATGCCGCTTGGGCGCTTGGCGACCTAGGCATCCGCGTGGTGATCGCGCCCAGTTTTTCGGACATCTTCTCGGGCAATGCGGTCAAGAATGGCATTTTGCCGCTGGTTTTGCCGCAAGAGGCGATCGACCGCCTGCTGACCGTTGCCGCGACTGACGCGATAGATGTCGATCTGGCAGCGCAAATGGTAACGACCCAGTTTCAGGACCGCTTCACTTTTGAAATCGACCCGTTCCGCAAAAGCTGCCTGATGGGCGGCCTCGACGAGATTGGCATCACGCTGGAAAGCGAAAGCGCGATCACAGCGTTCGAGGCGCGTGATGCCAGCGCGCGGCCGTGGCTGGTGCCGTCAGCATAATTTTCTTTCCGTCACCCTGAACTTGTTTCAGGGTCCACGGCGCTAGGCATCCGGGCAGCGCGATGGATGCTGAAACAAGTTCAGCATGACGTAGTTAAGAGGATCAACGCATGAAAGCCCTGCTATCCACTGTCACCGGCGGCCCCGAAACGCTGAGCGTCGGCGACCTGCCCGATCCCGTGGCTGGCCCCGGCCAAGTGGTAATCGCGGTCAAGGCCTGCTCGATCAATTTTCCCGACACGCTAATGATCATCGACAAATATCAGTTCCGGCCCGAACGCCCCTTCGCGCCCGGCGGCGAGGTCGCGGGGCTGGTCGACAGCATTGGCGAGGGCGTGACGGGCTTTGCCGTGGGTGACCGCGTCATGGCGGGCTGCGGCAACGGCGGCCTGGCTGAGAAGATCGCAGTGTCGGCGCACAATCTGTATAAAATGCCCGATGCCATGTCGTATGAGCATGGCGCATCGATCCTGATGACCTATGGCACTTCGTCGCACGCGCTGAAGGATCGCGGGCGGATGACGGCGGGCGATAATGTCCTCGTTCTGGGCGGCGCGGGCGGCATCGGCATTTCGGCAATTGAGATCGCAAAGGCTTGGGGCGGGCGTGTCGTCGCTGGGGTTTCCAGCGAGGCCAAGGCCGCAATCGCGCGCGAAGCCGGAGCGGACGAGGTTGTCGTCTATGACCATGCCCCGTTCGACAAGGACCAGTCCAAAGCCCTGGCTGAGGCGTTCAAGGCGGCGGCAGGACCGAATGGTTTCGACATCATCTATGACACCGTCGGCGGCGATTATAGCGAACCGGCGGTGCGCTCCATCGCGTGGGAGGGCCGCTTTCTGGTGGTCGGTTTCCCTGCCGGGATCGCCAAGCTTCCACTCAACCTCACCCTCCTCAAAAGCTGCGATGTCTGCGGTGTGTTTTGGGGCGCATTCACGATGCGCGAGCCAGAGCGTAACCGCGCCAATATCGCCGAATTGTTCGAGCTGTACGAAGCAGGGAAAATCCGCCCGCGCGTGTCCGAAACCTTCCCGCTGGAACGCGGCGGCGACGCGATTGCAAAGCTCGCCGATCGCAGCGCGGTGGGCAAGCTGGTCGTCACCTTCTGACGGCCGCGCCGCGCCGAAACTCAATTCACCGCAACGGCTTGGCGAAGTTAACGCTTTGTTGAACGCCGGGGCTTATCCCTGACTGCGGGCAATGGTGCCCCGCGAGTCGATGCTTATGGCGCGGTTGCAACATCAGGGTGGCTATCACAGCAACGGTACGGGCGAAGGCGCCCGCAATCGCCGTGCGCGCCTGACGGCCGAATTTGAATCAGAGCTCGGGATTGACTATGTCTCCCGCGCCGCTGCTGCAGCCGCTGAAATCCGGTGGGTTCGGATCAAGACGTTCATCGTATGGTCGGTGGCACTGATTTTTTTCACTATTGCCTGTGTTCAATTGTTCGTGCTGCGCGAACAAGCCGCTGTGCCCTTTTCGGGCGCCGCCGGTGCACTCGACTGGATCGACCTACCCGACCGCCCCGCCGCCGCCGTCCGCCGGTGACGATCCGCTAGCCCCTCGACACCCCCGCGCATGCGGCGTTTGGATTTGCGGACGGATGCGCAAAAAACCAACATAGGCACGCTCGATCAGGCCTAGCACGGGCCTCCATCGCGCGAGCAGGCCGAGCGGTCGGAGCAGCGGGATTGCCCGCCACATCGCGGCAAAGGCCGCCGCCCCCGACAACAACTGTCCGTTTTCCGTCGCATGAAAGCGCGCCAGCAGGTCCGCCGGATCGACCGGGCAAATCCCTGCATTGGCCGGATCGGCCGCATCGACAAAAGATATTGCGCCCCGCCGGTCAAGCCGTCGCATCACCGCAATTTCGCGCCGACACAGCGGACACGCACCGTCGTGCCAGACGGTGAGCGGTGGGTTCTTTTCAGCCGGCATGCGCCAACATCAATAAACCCGCGCCTTCGGTTCAATATACGCAATGTCGTCCGACAAAGTATATTCATGCACCGGACGGTAATCAATCGTCACCGCGCCGCCTCTGCCGCCCCAGCCGTCGAACCAGGTTGCGGTGTGCTTCATCCAGTTCGCGTCATCGCGATTGGGGAAGTCTTCATGCGCGTGCGCGCCGCGGCTTTCCTTGCGGTTGGCAGCGCCGTGCATCGTGACTGTCGCCTGGCTGATCAGATTGTCGAGCTCCAGCGTTTCGACCAGGTCGGTGTTCCAGATCAGGCTGCGGTCCTTGATGCCGATGTCCTGCATCTTGGCATAGGTCGCGGCTAGTTTGGTCTTGCCTTCGTCGAGCAGCGCGGTGTCGCGGAATACGGCGCAGTGCGCCTGCATCGTGCGCTGCATATCGAGCCGCACTTCGGCGGTTGGTGATGCACCCGCTGCGTGACGGAAATGGTCGAGACGACCCAGCGCGAAATCGGCGCTGTCGCCCGGCAGTGCCGGCTGCGCCGCGTTGGGCTTGAGCAATTCCTTCAGACGGTGCCCGGTCGCGCGGCCAAACACAACCAGATCGATCAGGCTGTTCGACCCCAAACGGTTGGCGCCGTGCACGCTAACGCACGCCGCTTCACCCACTGCGAACAGGCCGGGGACGATGGTTTCGGGATCGCCGTCCTTGACCGTCACCACTTCGCCCCAATAATTACAGGGAATGCCGCCCATATTGTAATGAACCGTCGGGCACACGGGCAAAGGCTGGCGCGTCAAATCGACGCCCGCGAAAATCTTGCCGCTTTCGGTAATGCCGGGCAGGCGCTCGCCCAGCACTTTGGCATCGATATGGTCGAGGTGGAGGTAAATGTGGTCCTTGTTCGGGCCAACGCCGCGTCCCTCGCGCATTTCAAGCGCCATCGAGCGCGACACGACGTCGCGCGACGCCAGATCTTTTGCCGATGGGGCATAGCGTTCCATGAACCGCTCGCCTTCGGAGTTGGTCAGATAGCCGCCCTCCCCGCGCGCACCCTCGGTAATCAGTACGCCCGCGCCGTAAATGCCGGTCGGGTGGAACTGCACAAATTCCATATCTTGCAGCGGCAATCCCGCGCGCAGCACCATGCCGCCGCCGTCGCCCGTGCAACTGTGCGCGCTGGTTGCGGTATAATAAGCCCGGCCATAGCCGCCGGTCGCGAGCACCACGGCCTGCGACCGGAACCGATGGATCGAGCCATCGTCCATGCACAGCGCGATGACGCCCCGGCATTCCCCATCAACCATGATCAGATCGAGCGCGAAATATTCGATGAAGAAGTCGGCGTCATATTTCAGTGACTGTTGATACAGCGCATGCAGGATTGCGTGGCCGGTGCGGTCGGCGGCGGCGGCGCCGCTGCACCG
>JAAUPH010000211.1 GCA_012035435.1 Sphingopyxis sp.
CCGCGACGCCCAAGATTTCGACAATGCCCATTTGATGTGCGGCTCCCCTGACCCGAATAAATGCGAGCATGCGCCGATGTCTGCCGCGGTGCAAGCGCTTGCAAGGACCAAGCTTTGCGCTAGCTAGGGAGCGATGACGAGGGAAGAACCGATCGATGGAGCCATACCGGCGGCGACGCTGGTGTTGATGCGGCGGGGCACGGGCGATGCCGAGTTGCTGCTGGTGAAGCGTGCGACGACCATGGCCTTTGCGGCGGGCGCGGTGGTGTTTCCCGGGGGACGGATCGATCCTGACGACCATGTCGTCGCGGCAATGCATGGCCGGGCAGACGATATTGAGGCGGCGGCGCGCGTTGCGGCGCTGCGCGAGACGCTGGAGGAGACGGGGCTGGCTGTGGGCTGGCCGACGTTATCGGTTGCTTCGATACCGCGAGTCCGCGCGGAGCTTCTGGCCGAGCGGCCCTTGTCGGAGATTCTGAGTGAATATGGCAGCGCGCTTGATCTTGACGCGCTCGTCCCTTTTGCGCGCTGGTGCCCCAATTTCAAGGAAAGCCGGACGTTCGACACATGGTTCTTTGCCGCCGAGGCGCCCGACCATGCGCATGAGCTAACGGTTAGCGAGGCCGAGCATAGCCATATCTTTTGGGATTCGGCGTCGTCGGCGCTGGCGTCGGCGGATCGGGGCGACATTAGTGTGATTTTTCCCACCAGGCGGAATCTGGAACGACTTTCCGGTCATGCGGACATCACGTCCTTTGCGGCGCACGCGGGGGCCTACCCCGTTGAGCGAATAACCCCCTGGGTTGAAGAGCGAGACGGCATCACAATGCTTTGCATTCCGGAAAATCTCGGATATCCGGTGACGAGCGAAACTTGGGAGAAGGTGCGGCGCGGGTGAATTCTGAGCCGATGCACTAGTCCAGGCTTTTAACCATTCAGCGGCTTAAAGCTGCGTTCCATCGACAAAAGTTAATTTTTCAATGATCTTATCGCAATTGACTGTTGCATTATGACAGTCGGCTGCGTAATGCGCGGGGGACTGTTTGGCTCGGTAGGGGGATTCTCCGTCCCTGAACCGTGCCGGAATGTTGGCAGTCCAGTGGATGGAGACGATAATGATTAAGCTCAATAAGGCGGCTGTTGCGCTCGCCGCCATTTCGATGGTTGCGGCTCCGGTTGCAGCTTCGGCCGCTCCGATCGCAGACCTCCGCGCCGTCTCGGCCGTGGAAGGCGCCAGCGACATGGAAGGTTCGTCATGGATTCTGATCCTGCTCGGCGTTGCCGCTGCAGTGGCCGGCATCGTGGCAATCGCTGACGGTAGCGATGATGAGCCGACCAGCCCGTAATTGGCTGACGGAATATTGGTTTCATGAAAGGGTCGCTGCCTTCGCGTAGCGGCCCTTTTAATTTGTGTCAGCGCCGTGACGACAATGGGTCGATCATATTGCGGATTGTGTGACCCATTTGCCATGGATAGCAAATAGTTCTGGCACTGTGACGATTGTCATATTGTTATTGGTAGGCCGGGCCGCTACCTAAACGCGGCCGGCCGGAATTGGCTTCCCCCCACATTGCGTTCGGTTGTGCTAAATGGAGATGATCATGAACTTGTTCAAAAAGGCACTTGTTGCGTCTGCCGCAACTTCCATGCTGCTTGCTCCGGTTGCTGCTTCGGCTGCTCCGATTGCTGATCTGCGCGCCGTTTCGGCTGTGGATGGTGCCAGCGAAATGGAAGGTTCTTCGTGGATATTCATCCTGCTCGGCGTTGCCGCAGCCGTCGGTTTGATTGTTGTCGTCTCGGATGATGATGATCCGACCAGCCCGTAATCGGTGGACCGAATACAGGATATCGAAAGGGTCGCTGCCTGCGGGTAGCGGCCCTTTTTCGTGTCAAAATCGCAGGCGGCGACTAGCGCGTGAGCGGACGAGGGGAATGGCGGCGCGACCCGCGGTCACAGCCGCCGAATCGATGTCAGCGAAGATAAGCGCAGGCCCTTCGCTATCCGCCTCGGCTATGACATGCCCCCACGGATCGATCACGATGCTGTGGCCAAAGGTGGTTCGCCCGTCGGCATGCGCCCCGGCCTGTGCGGGTGCGATGACAAAACAGCCAGTTTCGATGGCGCGTGCGCGCAGCAATATGTGCCAATGCGCCGTCCCGGTCGGTACGGTGAAAGCCGCAGGCACGGCCAATGCCGTCGCGCCGTGATGGACGAGCGCCGCGTAAAGCTCGGGGAAGCGCAGGTCGAAACAGATGCTCAGGCCCAAGGCTCCAACGGGCGTATCCAGCACGACCAATTTGCCGCCGCCATCATAGGCCGCCGATTCGCGCCAGCTTTCGCCGGTCGGCAAATCGACGTCGAACATGTGGACTTTGTCATAGCGCGCCGCGAGCGCGCCGTCGGGGGCGAAAATCAGGCTGCGATTGACCCGGCGCTGGCCGTTGCTGCTGACGAACGGCGCGGACCCGGCGTGGAGCCACAGGCTTGAATCCGCCGCTATGGCCGCCAGTCGCGCGGGCCAGGGTGACGCTTCCTCTGTCGTCAAATGCGCAGCGGACCGTTCGCGATTCCGATCAAGCAGCAGCGCCATTTCCGGCAGGAACAACATCTGGGCACCGCTGGACGCGGCTTGGACCGCTGCCGCCGCAATCTGATCCAGATTTTCGGCAGGATCGATCCCGCTGGTCATTTGGGCTAGGGCAATGCGCACGGAGGTCATGGTCCCGTCGATACGCAGCCCGCCTGCGGACAACAAGAAACTTTGCGCGCGGAGCCGCGTTCATCTGCGAGCAAGGTGGCAGGCGCTTAGGAGATTAAATGGTGGTTTTTTCTCGCTGGCGCCCAGCGCGCGTGCTGGCTCTTGCGCTCGCTCTCGGCCTGCTGGCTCCAACCCAGGGCTTCGCTCGGGATACGCCGACCGCTGCTACCCCAGCGGTTCCGGCGGATGACTGGCTTTATGTGGGCAGCGATATTCCGCGCGATACAGCGTGGACCTTTGGCACTTTGCCCAACGGGCTGCGCTTTGCGGTACGCAACAACGGTGTGCCGCCGGGGCAGGTGTCGATCCGGGTGCGGATGGATGTGGGTTCGCTGCACGAGGGGGACGACGAGCGCGGCTTTGCCCATTTGCTCGAGCATCTGGCGTTCCGCGGGTCGGTCCATGTTCCTGACGGCGAAGCGCGCCGCATTTGGCAGCGCTTCGGCGTAACCTTTGGCAGCGATAGCAATGCGCAGACGACGCCGACCGAAACTGTGTATCAGCTTGATCTGCCCAGCGCGACCGCGGCGACATTGGACGAGGGGCTGAAGCTGCTCGCCGGCATGGTGCGCGAGCCGCGCATTGTCGATGCCTCGGTCGATGCCGAGCGGGCGGTGGTGCTGGCCGAATTGCGCGAGGCCGATGGGCCGCAGCTGCGCGTCAGCGACAAATTGAACGCGCATATTTTTGCCGGACAGCGGCTTGCCGGCCGGTCGCCCATCGGTACGCCGCAGAGCCTTTTGGCGGCGCGCGCCGACCGGGTGGCCGATTTTCATCGCCGCTTTTATCGTCCCGAGCGCGCAGTGGTCGTGATTGTAGGCGATGGCGATCCGCAGGGTTTTGCCGCGTTGATCGCGCGCCACTTTGGCGACTGGCGGGGGCAGGGCGATGCGGGAGTGCTGCCGCCGCTGGGCGATCCGGACCCGGCCAAGCCCGCAACGACGGTGATCAGCGAGACGGGACAGGCGCAGGAGCTGCGGCTGGTCAAGGTGCGGCCGTGGCGGCACCAGACCGATACCATCGCCTATACGCGCCAGCTGTATTTGAACCATCTGGCGGTGGGACTGGTCAACCGGCGGCTTGAGCGGACTGCCCGTTCGGGCGGTACCTATCTGGTCGCGAGCGTCATCCAGGACGTGGTGAGCCGGTCCGCCGACATTACCGCGATCGACATCGTGCCCATGGGCGATGATTGGCAGGCGGCGCTGCGCGATGTTCGCGCGGTGATCGGCGATGTCACCACCAATGCGCCGACGATGGTGGACATCGACCGCGAGGCCAATGAGATCAGCAGCGAGCTGCAAAAGGCGCTCGACAATGCGACCAATGAAGCGGGGCCGCAGCTGGCGAACGACCTGGTGCGCGCCGTTGACATTGGCGAAGTGCTGGCGACCCCGGCGACGCAGGTCGAGATGTTCAAGGCGATCCGCGCGTCGCTGACCCCGCAGGTGATGCTGGAGACCAGCCGCCGATTGTTCTCGGGCAGCGCCGAGCGTTTGGTGATGATCGCCCCCACGTCCACGCAGAACGATGGCAAGGCGCTGGCCGCAGCGCTGAAAGCCCCGGTCGTCCCGCTTGCGCGTGCCGCGACCGGGCGGGCGGTGTCGATGGCCGATCTGCCGCCGCTTCCGCCACCGGGCACCGTCAGCCAGGTCAACCCCATCGTCGGCCTGAGTGTCCGCCGTTTTGTGCTGAGCAACGGGGTCGTGGCGATGGTGGCGGACAATATGATCGAACCCGACAAGGTGCGGATCAATGTGCGCTTTGGCGGCGGTGCGCGCGCGATTGCGCCCGATGCGCCAAACCTGCTCTGGACCGGCTTTTTCGCCGTCCCGGCCAGCGGGATTGGAACGCTGGGGCAAAATGACCTTGAGGAACTGGCCAATGGCCGTGAGATTGGTCTGAACTTCGCGGTCGAGGACAACGGCTTTGAATGGAGCGCGGAAGCGCGACCGAGTGATCTGGCCGACCAGTTGCGGTTGATTGCGACCAAGCTGCACAGTCCGGGCTGGGATCCGGCACCGGTCGAGCGGCTGAAACGCGGCCTGCTGACCGGTTATGATCAGCCGGAAACGACGCCTGCCGGGTTGATGCAGCGCGATATGATCGGTTGGCTGCGCAGCGAGGATAATCGGTTCCGCGCGCCGACGCGTGAGGAGATTGCGGCGCTGACCCCGGCGGCCTTCCGCGCCTTTTGGGAGCCGATCTTGAAATCGGGGCCGATTGAGGTGCAGATTTTTGGCGATCTGCGCAGCGTCGATATTGCGGGACTGCTGACCTCCACCTTTGGCGCCATTACGCCTGCCGCCACTAGCCTGCACCGGCGGGGCGT
>JAAUPH010000212.1 GCA_012035435.1 Sphingopyxis sp.
GGCGGTTCGCCGTTCGTGCCGATTGGCGGTCTGCAACAGTCGCTCGCGCGCCGTCAGGTGAATGACGAGATCACCAACTCGGATTACTCGCTCAATATGCGCACCGAGCTGACGATCGCCTGACGATCGAGGCCACCGCGCGTCAGACGAAGATGCGTCGCGGTCGGCGGGGAACTGATTGAGCGTGGGATCGACCGGCAGCCACAGGCCGATGCGGTCGCGCTCGGCCTCCAATTGCGCCTCCAGCCGCGCGAACAGCGACGATCCGGCCCGCAATATGGGCATTTGAAGCGGCACTGTTGCCATGCTAGGGCATCCCCCACGCCTCGAACGGGGCGCTTCATCCAGATTGAGCAAAGAATCCTCTTGTGACAACCACTAACCGTGCCGCCGAACCCATTTCCGGCGCAGCCGTCGTAACTCGTTTTGCCCCGTCACCTACGGGATTTCTACATATTGGCGGCGCGCGCACCGCGCTGTTCAACTGGCTATTCGCGCGCCACCATGGCGGGAAATTCCTGCTGCGGATCGAGGATACCGACCGCGCGCGCTCAACCGACGCCGCGATTGACGCGATATTGGACGGGATGCGCTGGCTCGACCTGAACTGGGACGGCGATGTAGTCTATCAATTTGCGCGCGCCGACCGCCATGCCGAGGTTGCGCGTCAATTGTTGGCTGCGGGCCATGCCTATGAATGCTGGCTTACGCCGGACGAGCTTGCCGCGATGCGCGCCGAAGCGCAAGAAAAGCGCCTGCCCTTCCGTGTCCACAGCCCGTGGCGCGACCGCAGCGATCGGGGCGAGGGCGCGCCGGTCGTCCGCCTGAAAGCACCGCAAAATGGTGAAGTCACGATCGCGGATCGGGTCCAGGGCGGCGTTACGGTGCAGAACGCCGAACTGGATGACTTCATCCTGCTGCGGTCCGACGGCACACCGACCTATATGCTGAGCGTGGTGGTCGATGATCAGGATATGGGCGTGACGCATATCATTCGCGGCGACGATCACCTCAACAACGCGTTTCGCCAACTCGCGCTGATCCGCGCGATGGGTTGGGCGGAGCCGGTCTATGCGCATGTTCCGCTGATCCACGGCGCTGACGGCGCCAAACTCTCGAAGCGGCACGGTGCTCTGGGCGTCGATGCCTATCGCGATGAGCTGGGCTATCTGCCCGAAGCGGTGAACAATTATCTGCTGCGGCTCGGCTGGGGCCACGGTGATGCCGAGATCATCAGCCGTGAACAGGCGGTCGAATGGTTTGATCTTGCCAATGTCGGTCGTAGCCCGTCACGCTTCGATTTCAAAAAGCTCGACAATTTGAACGGCCACTATCTGCGTGAGGCCGATGATGCGCGCTTGGCCGAGCTTGCGGCGCCGAAACTGGCGGAAACGTTGGGACGCGATTTGGACGCGGCCGAGATGGACGTGCTGACGCGTGCCATGGCGGTGATCAAGGTGCGCGCGAAGTCGATGTTGGACGTGACTGCCGGGGCCATGTTCCTGTTCGCCCTGCGCCCGTTGGTGATGGAGGAAAAGGCGGCACAGTTGATTGAGGAGGCGCCCGCGGGTTTGCTGACGGCGGCGACGGCGCGGCTGCGTGCGTTGCCAGACTGGACAACCGATAGCGTCGAAGCCGCGGTGCGTGAAGAGGCCGAAGCGGCTGGGCTTGGCCTGGGCAAGCTGGCGCAACCGTTGCGCGCCGCACTCACTGGACAGGCCGTATCTCCGGGGATTTTCGACGTATTGCTGTTGCTCGGACGCGACGAAAGTCTGGCGCGTCTTGACGCAGTGCAATAATATCCGGCAGGGGCCGGGAAAGTGGTAGAATCGCCTGCGGGCGACAGGGGAATTTTATGAGCCAGAGCAGCGCCAGTTTCACCCTTGGTGACAAGCAAGTCGATATGCCGATCCACAGCGGGTCGGTCGGTCCCGACGTCGTCGATATCCGCAAATTTTATGCACAAACCGGCGCGTTCACTTATGATCCCGGCTTTACCTCGACCGCCAGCTGTCAGTCGGCGCTGACCTATATCGACGGCGATGAAGGCGTGCTGCTCCATCGCGGCTACCCCATTGGCCAGCTCGCCGAACAGTCGAGCTTCATGGAGGTTTGCTATCTGCTGCTGAACGGCGAATTGCCATCCAGAGATGCGCTGGCCAATTTTGACAACACGATCACCCGCCACACGATGCTGCACGAGCAGCTGGCGACCTTTTATCGCGGATTCCGCCGCGATGCGCACCCGATGGCGATCATGTGCGGCGTGGTCGGCGCGCTGTCTGCCTTTTATCATGATTCGACCGAGATTAGCGATCCGCATCAGCGGATGATCGCCAGCCACCGGCTGATCGCCAAAATGCCGACGATTGCGGCGATGGCGTATAAATATTCGGTGGGCCAGCCTTTCATCTATCCCGACAACAGCCTGTCCTACACCGGCAATTTCCTGCGCATGACATTTGGCGTGCCCGCAGAGAAATATGAGGTTGTCCCTGCGGTGGAGCGCGCGCTGGACAAGATTTTCATCCTGCACGCCGACCATGAGCAGAATGCGTCGACGTCGACCGTGCGGCTTGCGGGATCGTCGGGTGCCAATCCCTTTGCCTGTATCGCAGCGGGCATCGCTTGTCTGTGGGGCCCGGCGCATGGCGGGGCGAACGAGGCGGCGCTTAACATGCTGCGCGAAATTGGGCGGCCCGAGCGCATTCCCGAATATATCGCGCGGGCGAAGGATAAGGATGATCCGTTCCGCCTGATGGGCTTTGGCCACCGCGTCTATAAAAACTATGATCCGCGCGCGACCGTGATGCAAAAGACCGTGCGCGAAGTGTTCGACGCGCTGAAGGTCAATGATCCGGTTTTCGAGGTGGCGCTGCAGCTGGAAGAAATGGCGCTCAACGACCCCTATTTCATTGAAAAGAAGCTGTTCCCCAACGTCGATTTTTACTCGGGCGTGATCCTGTCGGCGATCGGTTTCCCGACGACGATGTTCACTGCACTATTTGCGCTGGCCCGGACCGTCGGTTGGGTGGCACAGTGGAACGAGATGATTTCAGACCCCGAGCAGAAAATCGGCCGCCCGCGTCAGCTCTACACTGGGCCGACGCAGCGCGACTACGTGCCGGTCGGCCAGCGCTAATTACTGATCAGCACCCGCGGGCAGGCGCAGCGTAAAGCGGGCGCCCTGCCCCGGCGCGCTGTCGACGCTAAGGTCGCCGTCCATCACCAGCGCCAGACGCCGGGCGATGTAAAGGCCAAGGCCGGAGCCGCCGCTGTCGGTGCGGCCAAGCCGTTCGAATTTTCGAAAACGACCGCCTGTTGCTCGGCGCTCATCCCCTGTCCCTGGTCGGCGACGGTGATCGAAACCATCGCACCGTCGCTTTCACCGCGAATCCAAACCATGGATCCCTCTGGGGAGTAGCGGATGGCATTGCCGATAAGGTTGAGCAACACTTGGAGAACGCGACGGAATTCGCCGATGGCGGGTAGCGCCTCGTCATGGTCAGGTACATCAATTCTGATCTGTTTTTCCTCGGCCTTCATGGCGAGAAGACCAACCGCGCGGCGGGCAACGTCGGCAAGATCGACGGGTTCGCGCGCGGCGTGAAAACCGGGGCGCTCGATGCTCTGCAGGTCGGCCAGGTCGTCGATCAGGCCCAGCAAATGCCGTCCCGCATGCGCAATATCCGCCGCATAGCGCGCATAGTCAGCGCGAATTGGTCCTTCAAACTGGCCCGAGATGGTTTCAGCCGATGCAATAATCCGGCTGAGCGGCCCCCGCAGGGCGCCATCGATGCGGCGGCCGAATCGCGGGTCCGACAAAGGCAGCGAGCCGAAGGCAGGGTCGGCAATCCGGGGCTCTGCGCCGACATTGGGAAGGGCTTCCCGATCATCGGGTTCGGCGATTGGGGTCAGCCAGCCGCGAAATCCCGAAAACCCCCGCCAATGTCGAGCAAAGCGGTTCCGGCCATCTGCATCACGGTCGGTTCGCGGCCACTGGTTGCCGCCAGACGGACGCGTTGCCCATCAAAATTGCGGTTGTCGCCGAGGCCGATGAGCAAGGCGAAGCGCCCCTCTGCATCGGGTTCAAGTTCAAACACTTCGGACACCGAGCGGCCCTGCCATTCCATGGCGAGCGGGGCGGTGTCGGTCGGCTGGAGGAGCACAAGGCGCAACTGTTGATCGCATTCCCAGCGCCATGCGCCGGGTTCCGCGGCGTCAACCGGCGCGCGCGCGGCAGGATCGACGAACACCGGTTCATGCTGTGCGGCCTCGGATCGCCAGTCGCGGATGGTGAGGCTGACGCCTGCGTCATCGGGGACGATGGAGACGACCGCGCTGATGTCGCTATGATCGTCGGCAGCGACCATGGACCGGGTGATATCGCGTTCCAGCCGCATTGACAGCGCCGCCAGCCGGGCCAGCTGCGGCAGCATCAGCGGGCCGCCAAGCCGTCCGCCAGCGCGTTCCTGCAACCGTAGCAGTGCAGGGTCGGCCGATACGAGCAGGCCGCCGGGATCGATCCGGCCAAGGATGCTGCCGCTGCTCATCCGCGCGCGCCCTCGCCGCGATGCCGAAGTGCTGCGGCACGTAGGGTCATTTCATGCGCCATCGTCGCATCGGCGTCGTGGGAGATCCGTGCCGAGTTCGAAGTGAATTCCCGCCGGCTCTCTCGCCGGACGGGAAGCGCGTCGCCGTGCAGCGCTCCCAGTCCATCTTCTACTAGGCGAGGAGACGGACGTGCCGCTGGGCCTAAAGTCAATGCAGCGCTGCGGCGGCGATTTTGACATGATGCACACCAGCTTCTTCCTGTCGCGCCAGACCCTGATCCCGAGCGATCATCCCGGGATGCCGATCTGGCGCGAGAAGCTGTTCGCATGGATGCTCCGCAACGCCTCGACTGCGATGGCGTTCTTCCGCCTGCCCACCAACCGCGTGGTCGAGCTGGGAAGTCAGGTGGAGATTTGATCCCGGCCAATTGGGCCGACCACAATTGGCTTGGCTGAGCCGTGTGACTTCCCGGCTTTGCTTGGAAGATAAATGCTAAGTTCATAATCCGTGTGACAATTTTTGC
>JAAUPH010000213.1 GCA_012035435.1 Sphingopyxis sp.
TAAACTTTCGATGCTCCGTATTCGCCTAATTCGCCGCCATTAGTAACTGAACCAAGGGTGAGCACAGCACATTCTGTGCCGAGTGACGCCGCTATTTTGAGCCGTAAGTAACCGCTTCGAGAGCTGTTTTTTTGAATTTTCCTTTTGGCGATTCTGCAAAAACTAAGACCATGATTTTATGTGAGATTTTTAGATTGACTAAATTTAGTTGATAGCTTTGTGACTTAATTAGTGAAAAAATATAGTGAAAAAATATAGTGAAAAATATAGTGAAAAAATACTGAGGGGGTACATTCAGGAACGATGAAACAACAACTCATTTATTACTTATTACTTTTAACTCATTCTTTTTCTGACTAACTCATTTAATTCTTTCCGTCGAAAAATTCTGCTTTTGCGTTGGGTGTTTTCTATTCACGAAATTCACAGCAGCGGTGTTTTTCATTTTCCATAGCTTTTTGAAGTGCCTCCGCTTGAAACAAAGCATTTTGCAAAAGCCCGTATTTTTTCGCCATAAAATCAGTCATTTTTCACCAAATTTTCTATAAAATAAGACTTTTTTGGTCAAAATAGCCAATTAAGAAACATCGAAGCGCAAAATTATATCACTTTTGATTCGCTGTGCAACAAACGCACAAGTTCTTCCATGTTATCGGGCGCAATCATTTTGACACCTGATTTGGCGGTTGGCAATTCAAAGTGTGTTGCCGTTGCCAATTCCTCAAAAGGTTTCGGTGGCACAACACTCAGTGGTTTTGATTTGGCTTTCATAATGCCCACCATGTTTGGAATGCGTTGTTCTGCCAACCCTTTTGCTGCCGAAACAACAAACGGCGCATCTACTTCCACAACTTCCTCCTGGAAGTTGCGCGATCGGCCGCGGAAACCAGTCTGTCCCCGAAGCACCGGCAGCACTCGTGCAGCCACAGCGACGCAACGACTCGCGTATTGCACACGACTTTCGGCGTGGCGCGCGTCAGACCCTGGATGCATTTGCTGAGGTCGCGCAGATTGACCGCTCCTTCGCCGAGGTTGGCGACGCGATCGCCGGGATCAGGGAAGTCCGCCGACGTCGCAATCGCTTCGACACCCGGCAACGCGAGCGCCTTCGACACGTCGATGCGTTTGATCTTCGCATGGGCGTGCGGCGAGCGCAGCACGAGGGCGATGAGCTGGCCCGCGACATTCGCGGCCAAATCGGCGATTCGCTGACCCGGCAGCCTGGTGTTTCCGCGACAAGCTTCGCCCCTGGTGCCTCACGCCCAGTGCTCCGAGGCTTTCAGGGTGAGCGCATCCGCGTGCTCAACGACGGCATTGGCTCGATCGACGTGTCGAACACGTCGGCCGACCATGGCGTCACCATTGATCCGCTGACCGTCGAGCGCGTCGAAATTTTGCGCGGCCCCGCGGTGCTGCTGTTCGGCAGTCAGGCCATTGGCGGCGCTGTCAACATCTTTGACCGCCGCATCCCGCGTGCAGTACCCGAAGATCATGTGCATATCGATGCCATCGCCGGTTATGGCACCGCAGCCGACGACCGCAGCGCTGGCGCGTCGCTCGACATTGCACTGACGCCAAAACTCGTGGCTCATGTGGATGCCAGCTGGCGCAAGACCAATGACCTCGACATCGGCGGCTTTACTCTGGCACCCGAACTGCGGGCCGAAGTGCTGGAACTCGCGGCTGAGGAAGAAGCCGAGGGAGAGCTTGAAGAAGCTGCCGAGCTGCGCGAAGCAGCAGGCCAGCGTGGGCGCGTTGACAATACGGCGTCGCGGACCTGGACCGCCAGTGGCGGCCTGGCCTTCATCGACGAAGGCGGCCAGCTCGGCATCGCGCTCAGCCATTATGACAGCCGCTATGGCGTTCCCACCCGCCCCGGCATAGGCCACCACCATGAAGAAGAGGCCGAAAGTGAGGCTGTCTCCGCCGCTGCGGGCGAGGAAGGCGAGGAAGCCGTCACCATCGGCCTGAAACAATGGCGCGTCGATGTGCGCGGCGAGGTTGAACTGGGCGACGGCTTTTTCGAAAAGCTACGTTTGCGTGGCGCTTTTGCCGACTATGAACATACCGAATTTGAGGGCGATGAGGCTTGGCACCGTTTCACCAACGGCGGGATCGAAGCGCGCGTCGAATTGACGCAGGCGGACCGCAACGGCTGGCGCGGCGCGTCCGGCCTCCAATATTTTCACCGCGACTTCAACGCCATCGGGGCCGAGGCTTTCGTCCCGCGCAACCTGACCGAACAGCTCGCCATCTTCACGCTTCAGGAATGGACGATGGGCGCGTTTGGGCTTGAGGCTGCGGCCCGCTATGAAGCGACATCGGTCGAGGCGAACATGCTGGGCATCAAGCGCAACTTTGGCGCTTTTTCGGGCGCGCTCGGCGCAAGCTATAACTTCGACGAGCGTTCGAAATTCACCGTATCGGTCTCGCGCGCCGTTCGCGCGCCGTCGGGCGAAGAGCTTTTTTCCGACGGCCCGCACATCGCGACCCAGGCCTTTGAAGTTGGCGACCCGGATTTCGCCAAGGAAAAAAGCTGGGGTGCAGAGGCCTCGCTGAAACTGCGCGGCGATCATTTCGCCTTCGCGCTGACGGGCTATGCGAACTGGTTCGACGGGTTCATCTTCGCCGATGCGACCGGCGAAGAAGAAGACGACTTGCCGGTATTCCTCTATCGCCAGCAGGATGCCCGTGTCTGGGGTTTTGAGGCCGAAGCCAGCGCACGGATCGCGCAATTTGCCGGCTTCAACCTCAACGCCGATGTCGTTGCAGACATGACCCGCGCCAAGATCAAGGGCGGCGACTTCATCCCCCGCATCCCGGCGATGCGCGTGCTTGGCGGGCTTGAGCTTCAGGGCGAACGCTTCGACATCCGCGGTGAGGTTGAATGGACCGACGACCAGACCCGCGTCGCTGCGTTTGAAAATCCGACCAAAGGCTTCACGCTCGTCAACGCCTCGGTCGCCTGGCGTCCGCTGAGCGACCGCGACGACCTGACCCTCTCGCTGTCGGCGAACAATATCTTCGACGTCAACGCGCGGCGCCACGCCAGCTTTACCAAGGATTTCGTGCCGCTTGCGGGGCGCGACATCCGCGTGTCAGCGCGAGTCAGTTTTTAATGAATTTTGGACAGGCGATCAGGGAAGCTGCTTGATCGCCTGCCAATAAATGGCCGAGGCGGCGGCATAGGACCCGACCTGTTCCCAGCTTTTTTCCGTGATTTTGTCGACAGCCACGCCGTCTGCAATAAAGGCGGCCACGATCGCCTCAATCTGGGCTTCGCTGATGTTTTCGTCGAGCGGCGGGTTGGTCCGGCCGGGGCCGAAGTCGAGCGCCTTGTCGATTAACGCAGTTTTCAGGCCCGTCTTGGCCATTTCCGCGGTCAACCAACCGCGCGAAATTTCCGACAGGACCATGTCGAAATAGGCATCACGCTGCGCTTCGGTATAGCCCGCCTGCTCGGCGCAGGCTTTTACTGCCGCATCCAGTGTCGGGAAGAGTTTTTCCCGCGCCGCCTCATCGCCGCTGGTCATTGCGGCGCTCACATCCGCGCGAAAGGCAGGCGTGGTGCGATCGACCGCGCAGGCCGGATCGGCGGCGGCCAGCACCGGCAGCGGTGCCGACAGGAGGAGCGCTGCCGTCAGCAGCTTGAATTTGCGAGTCATCCGAAAAATCGTCTCCAAGGGCGCGGAACTATAGCATCGCCATCCCGCCATTAACATGCAGTGTCTGGCCGGTGACATATCCCGCCTCGCGGCTCGCCAAATAGACAACCGCCGCGCCGATATCGCCGCCCTCGCCCATCCGCCCCATGGGGATGCGCGCATTGAGTGCGTCTTTCTGCGCCTCCGGCAAGCTATCGGTCATGGCCGAAGCGATAAAGCCCGGTGCGACACAATTGACGGTAATGCCCCGGCTCGCCAGTTCCTGCGCCATCGCCTTCGACATGCCGACCAGGCCCGCCTTGGACGCCGCATAATTGGCCTGCCCCGGATTGCCGGTCGCGCCGACCACGCTGGTGATCGAAATGATGCGGCCATGGCGCGCCTTCATCATCGGCTTGGCGGCGGCGCGGGCCAGGCGGAACGCGGCCTCCAGATTGACGCGGATGACATCCTGCCATTCTTCATCCTTCATCCGCATCAGCAGATTGTCGCGTGTGACCCCAGCATTGTTGATCAGGATATCGAGCTTGCCCCCCAGCGCCTCGACCGCGGCAGGCACCAGCGCATCGACCGCCGCACCGTCGGACAGATTGCACGGCACCGCGACATGGTCGCCGCCCAGACTATTCCGAAACGCGGCCAGCTTCGCGTCATTCGATCCCGAAACCGCGAGCCGCGCCCCCTGCGCCACCAGCGCGTGGGCAATCGCGCCACCAATGCCGCCAGAAGCGCCGGTAACGAGGGCCGTCATCCCAGTCAGGTCGAACATCAAGCTTATTCCTTTATTGGTTCGCGCGGCGACGCGGAGGGGCGATCATCGTTGCGCTCGCGATATTCGTCGTTTTCAATGATGACGCCCAAATCTTCGGCATCATCATAGCGCCCATTGCTGATATAATATTCCGCCAGGTCGTAGCGCGCTTCCTCGTCGCCCGCAGCTGCGCGGCGCTGGAGTTCGGCGACGTCGGCATCGTCGTTGGTGAAATTGGATCCCGAAACCTTGTCATCGGCGCGATAAACGACGTTGTCACAAGCCGACAGGCTGAAAAAGGCCGCTGCGGACGCCATTATGGTCAAGAATTTGGTCGCGCGCATCTGGCTATACTCTCGGCTGGGCTGGTCGCGTCGGGCATCACAGCATTTTGATCAGTGCTTCAATATCATCCATCGTCATCACGCTCAACGCCTCGACGTCACCGGTCGCGCTGCGCTTGACCATCGGGCCCGAGCACTTTGCCACCGAATTCAACGAATTGCTGCACGCCCGCAGTTTCCATCGCCGCGACGCTCTCGGCGCCAGCGGACGCGGCCCGTGACTTGTTCGGACGAGCAGGTGGGCGATCTCTGCCGGTTCGCTGACCGGGCGCGGCGGTCAGCCAGATCATGCCCTTGGCCTTGCTG
>JAAUPH010000214.1 GCA_012035435.1 Sphingopyxis sp.
GGCGGCTGCCCCGGTAATGTTTGACATGATGAATGCTCTGCCACGCAGCCGAGACTGGTTCCGGCAGCCGCTAGACGACATGATGCAGGCAAAAATTTGCCGTCAAAGCGGCCATCGGGCAGGACCATTTTGCTCAAGCCCGGACTCTGCATGGTTGCCCTTGCCAGGAATACAGACAGACCTGTGTCCTTACCATCAGGTGGTGTGGCGATCTGCAGATCTTCAGTTCAGGGTACACAGCGATTGCGAATCTCCGGGAGAGATGGTCCCCGACAGCATGTTTGTGCTACCAGCCATTCAGGAGTCATTTTACCGAAAGACCCACCCGGATTATCGCCAGGTTCCGCCTTGGCGGCCAGGCTGGGATCCACATCAGCCTTGGCCGTATCGAAATAGACAGACAGCATCGGCTTCCCGTCAACATCCTGCGCGATCACGCCGGCACCATCAGGGATGGCCGGCGCAGTGGCCACCACCGGCGCAGCGCCCGCGGCCAGGTGTTTTTCGCGGAGCGCGACGTACTGGCCGAATACCGCCAATCCTGATTTTCGGCAGGCTTGATGCAGATCAATGGCGCGGCCGGGCGTGGGACCTAGGGTCGCGCAGGACACGACGATCGGAGCGAGACATGAGCACCGGAATCGAGGCGTTTGACCATTCGCTGCAGCTGACCAATCTGTGGCTCAAGGATCTGGCGGCGCGGCTCGGCACGATGCTGGGGCATGGCCTAGACGAGCTAACCCTGACCACCAATGGCATGCGGCTGGCCGAACATGCAACCGCGCTCGCATCAGCAGGCGTGCGGCGGATCAATGTCAGCCTCGACACGCTCGACGCCGATCAGTTCCGCCACATCACCCGCGTCGGCGATCTGGCGCGGGCCTTGGACGGCATCGCTGCGGCGCAAGCGGCAGGGATTGCGGTCAAGGTCAATATGGTCGCATTAAAGGGGCTGAACGAGGATCAATTGGTGCCGATGCTGCATTGGTGCGCGGCGCAAAGCTGCGACCTCACCCTCATCGAAACGATGCCGCTGGGCGAAGTCGATGACAGTCGCACCGATCACTATATCCCGCTCCACGCTTTCATCGCCCCTGTGCGCGCCGAACGGGCGATTATGCCGGTCGATCGCAAGACCGGTGGGCCGGCGCGCTATTTCGGGGTGGAAGGATTGTCCGTTACGCTTGGCCTGATCACCCCGCTGTCGGACAATTTCTGCGCGACGTGCAACCGCATGCGGCTGACCGCGCAAGGCCGCATTTACATGTGCCTTGGGCAGGAGGACCATGTCATCTGCGCGCGGCCGTCCGCGAGCATGGCCCAGACGCGCTCGACCCGCTGCTCGACGCCGCGCTGGGGGCCAAGCCGCACGCACATGATTTTGTCATCAAGGCCGGGCACGCCCCGGCTGTGAAGCGCCATATGAGCGCAACGGGGGGATAGTTTCGCCATGCAGCACCGCATCGCGCTGGTCGCGTCATCCACGCCGGGGGCAGAGACCGCCGCCGATGAGCTACGCCCGCTCTATCCCTTTGTCGACCTGCATCAGGCCGATATGGTTGTCGCGCTGGGCGGCGATGGCTTCTTGCTGCAAATCCTCCACCAGATGCTCGACAGCCGCCGCATCCTGCCCGTGTTCGGCATGAACCGCGGGACGATCGGCTTTCTGATGAACGAATTTCGCACCGACCTATTGTTCGACCGGATCCGCGACGCGCGCACTTTCATCGTTAACCCGCTGTGCGGCGACATCACCACCCTTGGCGGCGACCGCCATTATGTGCCCGCGATCAACGAAATCTCGCTGCTGCGCGAAACGCGCCAGGCGGCGAAGCTGGAGGTGATCGTCAACGGCAAGACGATGCTGGAGGAACTCGCCTGCGACGGCGTGCTGGTATCAACCCCTGCGGGCTCCACCGCCTATAATCTGTCGGCCAATGGTCCGATCCTGCCGCTCGATTCGGCGATGCTCGCGCTCACCCCGATCAGCCCCTTCCGCCCCCGGCGCTGGCGCGGCGCGATTGTGCCGGAGAGCACGCGCATGCGCTTTAACGTGCGCGAGGCGGCGAAACGTCCGGTCAGCGCAGTCGCCGACCAGCGCGAAATCCGTGATGTTGCAACAGTTGATGTCGCCATCGATCGCACCCGTCCGCTGACCTTGCTATTCGATCCCGATCAGGGTCTGGATGAGCGCATCGCGATGGAGCAGTTCATCGTCTGAAAAGCGCTAACCCACCAGCCGCAGCTGCGGCTTTGCCGGGGAATAGAAGGACGCCACCGCCGCATGTTCAAGCGGACGGCTGAACAAATAGCCTTGCAAATGCGTGCAGCCAATCTCGGTGAGTTTGGTGGCCAGATCGTGGCCGTCCACGCCTTCGGCGACGACCTGCATATCCAACTGGCGGCCTATGCCGACTGCCGCGGCCAAAATGGCTTCCGCCGCGGGACTGTGCTCAATATCTTCAACCAAACTGCGGTCTATCTTGATACGGTCAAACGCAAATTGCTTCAGCATCCACATCGAAGAATAGCCCTTGCCGAAATCATCGAGCGCGATGCGGAAGCCGAGCGACTGGAGCAGTTGCAGTTTGAGCAGCGCCGTATCAAGATCGTCCATCGCGACCGATTCCGTGATTTCCAGCATCACCCGGTGCGACACAATCCCCCGCTTGCGGCACTGTGATGTTAGCGTTTCGACAAAATTCGCCGCCCGCAGCTGGCGGGGCGACAGGTTGAGCGACACCGACAACCCCGGCCATTCAACCAGTGCATCCAGCGCGCTGCCGGTAATCCAATGGCCCAGCCGTTCCATCTGCCCCGACCGTTCGGCAATGGCGATGACCTGTTCAGGCGAAACCGCCCCAAGCGTGGGGTGGGTCCAGCGCAGCAATGCCTCCACCTCAAGCTCGCCGCCCGATGCCGCGATGATGGGTTGAAAGGCCAGATGCAGCTCTTTTTTGGCGATCGCCGCATCCAGATCATTTTCGAGCAGCTGCACCAAATCCGACGCAATCTGCATGTGCGGGGCATAGACGGCGTAGCCGTTGCGGCCATTGCTCTTCGCCGCATAGAGCGCGAGGTCGGCGGTCTTGAGCGCTTCCGACAGTGTCAGCGCGCCGCTGATTTCGCACGCCAACGCGGTGATGCCGACCGACACTGTGACCGACAATGTGTTGCCGAGCGCATCAAGCGGCTTGGCGCAAGCTTCAGTAATAACTCGGCCCAGCGTCTCTACATCATACTCCGCGCCGTGAGCCAGCAATATCGCAAACTCGTCGCCGCCAAGCCGCGCGACAATCGCTATGTCCGGCGCAACGTCGCGCAGGCGAACCGCAATTTTGCGGACCAGTTCGTCGCCAACGGGATGGCCGAAATTGTCGTTGACCTGCTTAAATCCATCGACGTCGACGATCACCAAACTGCCTTGCTCGCCTTCGGACCAGTTTGCCAGCGCGCCCGCCAACGCGCGGCGGTTGGGTAAGCTGGTCATGAAATCGAACATTGCATATTGCTGTTCGCGCCGCGCCGTTGCGCGCAGCTTGCGCAAAGCGATCGTCATTTGCTGCGGTTCGGTAAAATGCTGATCGGGCAGGTCGATGTCCAGATGGCCGTTCGCCATCCGCACGATCGCCAATCGCATAAAGTTCGCCGCCGGGAAGACTCCTTGATCGAGCCGCCGATAAAAATAGAAGCCGAGTGCAAAGGCAGCCGCAATCACCGATATGGCCAGAACCGCGGCGCGGATGTCATTGTCGCGCAGAGCTTCAGAACGTTCGCGCCGCTCCGTAACCGCCGCCGTCTCGGTCGCTTCGACCACGGCCTCCAGCGAAGCGCTAAACTCTTCAACCAGATCTTCGGTACGCTCACGTTCGTCGACGGGCGTCTGCTCGGTAACCGATGCAACCTCCTCCAATATGAACGTCAGCGTTCGGTCAATTTCAACTGACGGCACAGCTTGCTGGTCATCACCAAGTACGCTTAGCCGAGCATAATGGGCACGGATACCCCTCGCGGCACTACGCAGTTGCCTCTGGCGCAGGCCAGCATCATGGCCCGCGTTGGCATCATTGACCAAATCAATGGCCGCCAGGCGAAACTCGCTGGTGACATCGTTCAGACTGTGCGCAATCTCGTCGCGCTGCAGCGCCACATCCAAGACCGCATAGTCATTATCCTGCGCCACGACATGCGCGAACTGTGCGACCATAATAATCAAGAAACAGGCGCCGGTCGCAAGGCTCGCCAGACGAAATTCCGCGGCGACCGTTGGCCTTGCATTGGCATGCCGCAACCGGCGTACCAACGCCCGTCTCCGGGAAGCGTTCTTGGTCAGGAAAGATAGAAATTTCATCAAATTATTATGACCGGCGCTGACCTGACAATGGCATGAACCAGTTCCGTAACCTAAGAACGAAAATGATTTCTTACTTTGCCCTAGCGGCAACTCCGATGGCTCGTTTTCACGATTTTGCCCCCTTGCAAATTGTGTCCTGAGGCGGCATAGGCGCGCTCCTGCCCGCAGCCGCTAATGCGTGCAGGCGTGTTCCTCGGTAGCTCAGCGGTAGAGCAATCGACTGTTAATCGATCGGTCGTAGGTTCGAATCCTACCCGGGGAGCCACTCTCACTCCCTCGTTTCCTCTAACTTGCAAACTAAAGCGCGGACCCGGCTCATGGCCGGCGCGGTTGGCGGTTTGGCCGTTGTAAGTTCCCAATGCCAAAACACCGTAATCGCCGCTGCCTTTCAAGCCCGAGCGCACCAAATACGCAAAACGCTCACGGATTTTGGCCGAAGCCCAATAAAACATCACTCCCAAATCGCGCTCGTTGGCCACGGGACTATTGATGGCATCGGCTCGGTCTAATGCCAAGCGGTTTTGCGACGATTGCATGTTCTCAAACCCATACGGCACTTTGCTTTGACCTACTCTAAACCTAAATTCTTTTTGGCATCAAGCGCCAGGTCAAAGTAAGCATCGCGGATTTGGAAACTGTGCTGAAACGTACCGCTCACGTTAGAGGCAAAGTCGGGCTGCACGTAGATGTACAAACGGTCGGAG
>JAAUPH010000215.1 GCA_012035435.1 Sphingopyxis sp.
CAATCCAAAAGGAGTCGTTTGAAATTCGTTGGCTTTGTTCACATCCACTCCTTTTTGGAGCAGCAATTTCACGGCTTCCAAATTTTCCCGATAACACGCGACCATCAGAAGGGTTTTTCCGTGATTCAAGGTGTTGGGTTTGTGGATGTCCATTCCTCGTTCGATCAGAAATTGATCAATTGACGGTGGTCGTAAGAGCATGCGATGGAGAAAGTGGATCTTCCATAATAATCGAGTGAATCGATGAGATGAGATGAGGTGGTGTTTAGCAGCTTTTCGAAAATTTCGACTTTGACTCCCAAACGACATAAAGTGTGAAAGATGTTTTCTCCATCCCAACTTTCTTTCAATTTTTTGATTTCGATATTTTGGATTGTTGGAGGAATATGAGATAAACATTCAAAAGAAGAATTGATCAAAACGAGCGTGCAATACGCGAAGGATCTCTATCGCCAGCCGTTTTATCAGAAGCTGGAAAAGAACCTGACGTGGCTGTGGATTTATGCGGCCCATATGGCTGGGTTCTTCGTCGCCGGTTGCGCTGCCGGTCTGCTCATCAACAACTTCGCTCCGTTGGCTGCGCTGCAGTTCGGCCTGAGTGTGCTGGTGTGGGGCGTGTTTGTGCGGGTGGCGCTGACGGTGCACGGCCATTGGCTCGTCGGCTATTTCGCCCATAATCGCGGCCCGCAAAGCTGGCAGGTGGCCGATGCCGGCGTGCAGGCGCACGATGTGCCGTGGGCGGGCCTGATCACCATGGGTGAGGCGTGGCACAATAATCACCACGCCTTTCCGGGCTCGGCAAATGCTGGCCTGGGACCTTGGCGGATGGATATCGCCTGGTCGGCCAGCAGCACGGGCTTGCCGGTGAGGTCGTGCCATTTGCGGAGGTTGGCGGCGACCTCGTCACCCACCAGCGCCTCCGGCCCGCCGAGCGGCACGTGCTGGCCATCCGCCGCATCGGTCTGAAGCGCGCGGCGCATCGCCTGCGCGACATCCTCCAGACACACCCAGTTGATCAGAAGGTCGGGCTTGGCGTGCGCGGGGCGATTGGGGTTGGGGCGCCTGGTTGCCAGTCGCGCCGGGCTGTGCCGTGCCCGTCAGGGTTACACCATCGCTGCGTTCGGTTGCGTTGACAGTGTTGTCCGTCTCGACATTGCCGGTGAAGGCCACGGAGGTCTGCGTATCGACGCGGAAGGGCGGTTTCTCTTCGCGAATCCCGCGGCCGAGCGCCTGGCCGGCCGGGCCGCGCTTATTCCTTCCGCATGACCGTCCGCGCCACCTACTCCGACGGATCCAAACGCGACGTCACTGGTCTCTGCCTGTTCCTGTCCCAACAACGACACCTCCGCGACGATTGATCCGAACGGATTGGTCACCGCCGGTCAGCGCGGCGAAGCATTCGTCATGGCGCGTTTCGCGACTTTCACCGTCGGCTCGCAGGTCGTCGTGTCGCCGCCCGCGACCGGCTTGCGATACCATTTCTTATATTCCGCGCCCTCTTCATATTCGACCCAATAGAGCCAGTCGCCATCCTTCTGCGGCACGCTGCCGTCCGCCTCTTTGATCCGGCCGCGCATCTCTTGAAACAGCGTTTCGACGAGCGCCGCCTTCGGCTTCATCGCCGCTTCGAAATAGGCGTTTTCGGCGTTGAGATAATCCAGCACATCCTTGTCATCGACCACCGGATAGCCCTGATCCTTCAGCCAGTGCCAAGGATCAACCAGTTCTACGCCATGCTTTGTCATGCTGTGCGGGCGCTCGGGAGCGACGGGTTCGGGGGGCAACGCAGGGTTTGCGGGTGTCGCAGTCAAGGCAGCGTCTTTCTGTTGGGCAAGGACAGGGGATATTGCGACAAGTGGGGTGGAAATTGCCGCCAGGAACAGCCACAGTGTCCGCATGATCTTCACTCCCGCTTCGCGCCCCTTAAGGCCGGTACGCGGGTTTACGAGCAAGGATGGGTGCGTGTCCAGTCAAAGTCCCGAAATCTATGCCGAACGATTGGCCGCCCTGCGCGCCGAACTCGCCGCGCAGCGCCTCGTCGGCTTTGTCGTTCCGATCAGCGATGAACATATGAGCGAATATGTCGGCGAATACGCGCAGCGGCTGGCGTGGCTCACCGGCTTTGCCGGGTCGGCGGGGTCGGCGGCCATTTTGGCAGACAAGGCCGCGATGTTCACCGACGGCCGCTATACATTGCAAGTCCGGCAACAGGTTGACGCCGCGCACTATGACTATGTCGATGTCCCCGCATCGAGCATCAGCGCTTGGCTGGCCGCCAATGTTTCGGCGGGCCAGCGCATTGGTTTCGACCCCTGGCTCCACGGCGTCGATTGGGTGAAGGCGGCGGGCGACAGGCTGGCAGCCGTTGGCGCAACGCTGGTCGCGGTGACGCAAAACCCGGTCGATGTGATCTGGACCGATCGCCCCGTGCCCAGCGCCGCACCGGTCGCGGTGCATAGCGACACGCTCGCGGGTCAAAGCGCGAGCGCCAAGCGCGCCGCCATGGCCGATTGGCTAAAGGCCGAGGGGCTCGACGCGACGGTCATCACCGCGCTCGATTCGGTCGCCTGGACGTTTAACCTCCGCGGCAGCGATGTGTCGCGTACGCCCGTGGGACTTGCTTTCGCGCTCGTGCATGCTGATGCGACCGCCGACCTGTTCATCGCGCCCGAAAAGCTGACTGATGCAGTGCGCCAGCATCTCGGCAACAGCGTCCGGCTGCATGATTATGGTGCGCTGACCGCAAGCCTGTCGGCGCTGCGTGGCAAACGCATCGCCGCGGACCCCGAACGCGCGGTGGCGGCAGTCTTTGGTGCGCTCGAGGCCGGCGGTGCGACGGTGGTGCGCCGCCGCGATCCCGCAGTGATGCCGAAAGCGTGCAAGAACCCGGTTGAGATTCAAGGCATGAAAAATGCGCACGTCCGCGATGGCGTTGCGGTTACCCGTTTCCTGAAATGGCTGGAGGAAGCGGGGCCAGCGGGCGGGCTGACCGAAGCATCGGTCGCCGACAAGCTGCGCAGTTTTCGCGAGGAAGGCGGCGATTTGAAGGATCTGTCGTTCGACACCATATCGGCCGCGGGGGCCAACGCCGCGAGCCCGCATTATCGGTTCGATCCCGACGATAGCGCCGCTCTGCCCACCAACGGCATTTATCTGGTCGATTCTGGCGGCCAATATCCCGACGGCACCACCGACATCACCCGCACCGTCGTGATTGGCACGCCGACCGCCGAAATGCGGCGCCGCTTTACCCAGGTGCTGAAAGGCCATATTGCGCTGGCGACCGCCCGCTTTCCGAAGGGCACGCGCGGCAGCCAGCTCGATATATTGGCGCGGCAATATCTGTGGGCCGACGGGGTCGATTATGCCCATGGCACGGGACATGGCGTCGGCACCTATCTGGCGGTGCATGAGGGGCCTGCGCGCATCGCCAAGCCATCGGGCGGACAAGCGGGGACTGAAGAGCCTCTGCACGCGGGCATGATCCTGTCGAATGAGCCCGGTTATTACAAGGCGGGCGAATATGGCATTCGGATCGAAAATCTGGTGCTGGTCGCGCCCGCCGCGTTGAGCGATGCGGAGCAGGCGATGCTAGCCTTTGAAACGATCACTTTTGCACCGATCGACAAACGCTTGATCGACCCGACGCTGATGTCGCCCGCTGAAATCGCTTGGCTCAACGCTTATCACCAGGACGTGTTAGCCAAATTGGCTGCATCGCTCGAGGAAAACGAACGCGATTGGTTGGTTCAGGCAACGGCGCCGTTGACGGCGCCCATCGCCGCCCTCGCCGCCTGAGCCAACGATGGAAAGGAGCTATAGCGCGATTGCCAAATCGCAATTTCGCATGCAGCACGATGTGCGCGTGCGGTTCAACGAACTTGACCGCAGCGGCGTGGTCTATAGCGCCAATTATCTGGTCTATGCCGATATCGGGGTAACCGAATATTTCCGTGCGCTGGGCGAAGGATTGCCCGAACAATATTTCCAGCAATATCTGACCGATATCATCGTCTTGAACGCCGAGGTGCAATTTCATGTCGCCGCGCGGCTGGACGAGGTTGTCACGATCGGCGCGCGCGTGGCGCGTTTTGGACGCACCGGCTTCACACTGCACTGCGCGCTGTTCCGCGGCGAGGAACGATTGAGCGACATGGCGCTGAGTTTCAGTCATGTCGGGCTCGACAGCGGCGAACCCGAGGCTCTTCCGGGCAGCTTTATCGCCGAAGTCAGGCGATTTGAAGCCATCATGCCGGTTCAGGAATGAAAAAAAGGGCCGCCCGAGGGCGACCCTTTGAGAGTTTTGGGAGAGGATGCCTGAAAGGCAAGAGTGATATTGCACCGCACCAATTATTGTGCAACTGCGAAATGCACATTCTGCATTGCAATTTTTGCAATCCTCCCGGCGATGGTGCAACGTTGACTGCGGTCGCCATGGTATCGCGACCACTGGCGCGGCGGCCGCGAATCGCCTAAACCATCGCCATGCAAATGTTCGGCAATTGGAATGTCACCGGCGGTGCCAGCGATTTCTGGTCCTATATCCGCGAGCCGCGCCCCCACCGCTGGGCGCTGTGGGGCCTGGCCTGCACATTGACGGGGCTCATGCTGTGGGGCGTTTCCGAAAAGCTGGTCCGTTATGATCCGCCCAAGTCGCGCATCGTATACTTCGAAAGCTGGGGCGCGGATCGCAGCGATGCCGACGTGCGCGCCGACTGGGTCGAGCGGGCCAAGGAGACGACCCGCCGCAATGCCGAACGGCGGCTCGCTTATCAGAAACTCGCCGATTCGATGGGGATCGAATATGACGCGACCGAGGCCGACAAGCTGACGCGCGAAACACTGGGCGCCGAAGCGCAGGAGATTGGCAAGCAACCCGAGATGAAACGGTCGACCCTGGCCGAACGCGCCGCCCGCAAGCCTGCACCGGCGCGTTGACCGGCCGAACCGATTTCGATGACGCGCCCTGGATGGCGGCGGCTTTGGCGCTGGCGCGCGCGGAGCGGC
>JAAUPH010000216.1 GCA_012035435.1 Sphingopyxis sp.
CTAGGATCGCCGTGCCCGCTCCGGGCACCCGGGATCGAAGCCAGCGGAGGGTCTGATGGTGGAAGGCGTCTACAAGATCGTCGAGGTCGTCGGCGTCAGCGAGAAGTCGTGGGAGGACGCAGGCCGGAACGCCGTGGAGACGGCGGCCGGCTCGCTGCGCGATCTCGTGCTGTGGGCCTGAGCGGGACGGCGGAGCGGCCCCGGCCCCTCCGGCGGGCGCTGCGACGCACCGCCCTGCTCCTGATCGTCGCCCCGCTCGGCACGCCCCCGACCTGTCTCACCGGGCCGACCAATGCCATCATCACACTGGGCATCCCCAACGAACCGGCCGTGAAGGGTTCTGCCTCGCCACTGTCATAGTAGAAGACGCGCAACGGGCGTTCCACCGGCCCCACGGCGGCGACCGCGGCGTCGATCCGGCTCTTCATGCCATCAACCAATGCCTGCGCTTCCGCCACCCACAGCCAATTCTCAGCGGTCGTAATGGCATGTTGAATAAAGTCCACCGACCACCACTGGCGTAAGCCATCTTCGACATAGCCAGGGGGTGCAATGGCGCGATAGGTTTCGGGCCAGCAGATCACTTCGACGATGCCGACGCGGTCCTCGAGCATGAACGTCGCGTAACGATCTCCCTTGCGGGTGTTCTTCGTCTTCAGCGAGTGGATGACACCGCCGACACGCACGGTAGATTCGCCGGAGCGCAGCCGCAGCTGCTCGGTGGTGGCGTCGGTGAAACGCTTGATCTTGTCGGCGTCCGGGCGGCCATCGCTACCCGGCAAGCGCGCCTGCAGGAACGCCAGCATCTGCTCGGGTGATTTCACGAAGTTGATTGGCGCGTTGACCATCACGAATTCCGTCTGGCCGGCGCCGCCATCATCGAGCTTGAAGGAAAAGCCGCGATTGACCGTCTTGGTCGCATCGGGAACCTTGGGGTTGCCGCCGCCGATGGAGTAGCGCCCGAGAACCGGCACGGGCTTGGAGAAATGCGGCGCCTTGGAGAGCGGTGCCGCCTCGGCTGCTCAAGGATTTTGATATTCCGCAATCGCTGCTGGTCGCGCATGCCAAATCGGCGCGGATCATTGCGCCATCCAACCGCAAGGTCGTGATGCCGGTGGGGGAGGGCTTTGTCGGAATGGTCGATCGCGACATGTTCGACGAATGGCTGCGCAACCGGGCGGCCGAAGCCGGCGCAACGCGCGTCACCGGCAAATGCGAAATGATCGATGACAGCTCGGATATCATCACCCTGTCCTATCGATCCGACCGGAATGCCGCGTTGAAAAGCGTCACCGCCCGCGCCGTGATCGGCGCGACGGCGCGCGCTCCAATGTGGCCTCGCAATGCATTAAAAATGCCAGCCGCGTGCCGTGCGTTTTCGCCTATCACGAAGTCGTCGAAGTGCCGGACGAAATCACCGAGGATTATGAGGCGACGCGCTGCGATGTTTATTATCAAGGGCATTTGTCGCCCGATTTTTACGCCTGGGTTTTTCCGCATGGCAAAACCGCGAGCATCGGGTTGGGCAGCGCAGACAAAGGATTTCCGCTGCGCGAGACAACAAGGCTGATGCGTGAGCAAACTGGCCTGGCGCATTGGAAGACTATCCGGACAGAGGGCGCGCCCATTCCGCTGAAACCACTCAAGCGGTGGGACAATGGTCGCAATGTGCTGGTCGCTGGCGATGCCGCGGGCGTGGTCGCGCCATCGTCGGGCGAGGGGATTTATTATGCCATGACGGCCGGCCGAATGAGCGCGGATGCAGTGTCGCTGTTCCTGACATCCGGCAATGCCAAGGCGCTGAAGCTGGCGCGCAAGTCCTTTATGAAGGCGCACGGCCGCGTGTTCTGGATATTGGGGATAATGCAGTTTTTCTGGTATCGTAACGACTGGACGCGCGAGCGCTTCGTCAAGATGTGCGAGGATCCTGATGTGCAGCGCTTGACATGGGAAGCCTATATGAACAAGCAGTTGGTCAAGCGCGATCCCATGGCCCATGTCCGTATTTTCTTTAAGGATCTGGGCCATTTGTTCGGCATGAAAGCGGTGGAGAGTTAGAAAAGTGCATGACTAGAGCCGGACTATTCCCGATCATCGTTGCGGGGTCGTTGGCGTTGATCACCGCGGTTGTGGGCGGGACGATTACGGTCCTCGACACATGGTATTATTCGCTCGAGCAGCCAAGCTGGGCCCCGCCCGACTATATGTTCGGGATTATCTGGACCGCCATCTTCGCGATGATTGCGGTGTCCGGTGTGCTTGCGTGGGAAACGGCGCCGACGCGCCGCGATGTCGAGATCACGCTGGGCCTGTTTGCGCTGAACGGATTTCTCAATCTTGGCTGGAGCTTTTTATTCTTTCGGATGCAGCGACCGGATTTGGCGCTGTATGAGCTGGTCGCCTTGTGGCTGTCGATTCTGGTGCTGATCATCTTTTGCGGCCGTTTCTCGAGGATGTCGGCGGTGTTGCTGGTGCCCTATCTGGTCTGGGTGACGATAGCCGGTGCGCTGAATTATCAGGTGGTGCAGCTCAACGGCCCCTTTGGTTGATGGAAGAATTCTTCTCCAGCGGCCGCGCTGTGGATATCGTTCTGGCGGTGCTTCTGGTGGAGGCGTTGTGGCTTAAGCTACGCGGCAACCGGCTGGCGGATATATTGCCTGCGTTGTTGCCCGCCGTACTGATGATGATCGCGTTGCGCGCGGCGCTAACCGGGCTGGCGTGGCCATTTGTGTCCGTCCCTTTGGCGCTTGCGTTCCCCGTCCATCTCTATGATTTGCACCGGCGGAAGATGCTGGGCCGGCCGGCGGAGCGATAGCGTAACAAAAAACCCGGCCACAAGGACCGGGTTTTCTGCTCTGGGGGATGCCGTTACCCTTAATATTCCGGGGCGTAGTGATGTTCGATGGCCCACAGGAACCAGTTGTCGACGACGGTGCCGGTTAGCAGGATGCCGATACCGCCGGTCAGCGGGCAAAGGACGGCAAACCACCAAGCCCAGCGATGGATGGATTCCATCGTCGCGTTGAACCCCATGGTCCAGCGCCAGAACAAGGCGGCGCGTTCGGACGCGGTGCCACGGTCGGTAATCTGTTCCAGCTCACGTTCACCGCCGTAACGGCCCACCGCCAGGATTGTCGCACCATGCATGGCGAACAGCAGTGCCGAGCCATAAAGGAAGACGATCGAAAGCGCATGGAAGGGATTGTAGAACAGGTTCCCATATTGCAGCGAGAAATTGTTGGTCCATTCCAGATGCGGAAAAATGCCGAAGGGCACTGATTCCGCCCAGCTACCCATGAAGAAGGGGCGGATGAAGCCGATCACCAGATACAGCCAGATAGCCGCAGCGAAGGCCCAAGATACATGCGTCCCCATGCCGAGCGCGCGGGCGCGGCGATAACCCCTGACCCACCATAGCAAAATCGACAGCGTCAGGAAAAAGCCGGTCAGGATCCACCACCCCCCCTGATCGAGCGGGACAAAGGGATCGAAGCCATATTCTGCGCTGGGCGGCGCCAGGCCGAGCCAGAAGAATTGGCGGACAAATTCGACCGGATCCCAATTGACGGAAGCCAGCATGTTGAGGCCGATGATCTCGATCGCCAAAAAACCGAACAGAATCGACGCGAGGCCAAGCCAGCCAAGATAGATCGGGCCGATCTGCGCCTGCCCGAATTTCCCCATCCAATAGCTGGCGCCGGTCATCGCGATGCGGCGTTCATCCCCCGGTGGGAGCGGCATGCCCATTTCGGGGGCATGGACCAGCTGTACCTGGGTAAATATGTTTTGATACCGTGCCATGTTTTTACCCTCCCGCTCAAGACCAGATCGGAATGTTGCGCCACCATTCCCACCATTCCGGCCAGCCGCCCGCATAAAGTGGCCCAGCAATGATGATGCACACCGCGCTCCAGAAACCGGCGTTCAGCGCCAGGAACAGCCCCAGCCGGTGAATGCCAATCGTGCCGACCGAATAGCCGATGAAATCGCGGAAGAAGGTGTCTTCATATTCCGGCGTCTTGACCGCCTCACCCTTCATCGGATTGACCGCCGACAGGATCAGCGCGCCGTGGAGGGCGAGAGCAAATGTCGTGGTGAAGAAGAACGACACCGCGATCATATGCGCCGGATTGTAGTGGAAATTCACATACTGATAGCCGGTGTTGGACACCCAATCGAGGTGGCTGAAAATCCCGTAAGGAAAGCCATAGCCCCAGGCACCCAGCAGGAATGGCCGAAAGACCACCAGTGTCGAATATGCCAAAATGGCGACGCCGAATGCGATGGGAACATGATAGCCCATGCCCAGCTTTCGGCAGATTTCTACTTCGCGCAGCGCCCAGCCGATGAAGGCACCATGCGCGCAAATCGTGATGATCTGCCAAAAGCCCCCTTCTTTCAGCGGGGCCAAGCCGAGGCCATATTTCACGTCGGGCGGGTTGATAGAAATCAACCATGGGTTCCACGTCGGCCCAAGCGATGCGGCATAGAAAATCAACGCCGTCCCGAGGATTGCGCATATCGCCGAGATAACGCCGAAGAAACCGACGTAGAAAGGCCCGATCCAGAAATCGAACAAATCCCCGCCGATCAGCGTGCCACCGCGGACACGGTATTTCCTCTCAAAACTCAACAGCGACATAGCACATCCCCTAATGCCCACCGGCTAAGCCTGCGGCTCTGCCAAACGTGATGATGAGCAAGCTGACAAAAATTGTCCCGGTCCCGGGAGGTTCGCAGCGCCGGAGCCCTGCGAACCTCATTGGGGCTTTGGGTTCAGGTCAGCTGGCCGGAGCAGCCGCTGCCGGAGCGGCCGCAGGCGGTGCAGCAGCGGCGGCTGGAGACAGCAACAGCCGGAGCACGACGTATTATTGGTAACACCAATATGTCTTCAATGCCAGCCGGTGTGACGTTCCAGTTATGTGGTCGACTTTTGAAAAGTAGTCGTCACAACACGTGGTCGCATCCATCATCCAGTAGTTAACAAACTGAAGTTTCATTCT
>JAAUPH010000217.1 GCA_012035435.1 Sphingopyxis sp.
GTTGCTCCACCACCGAAGCGGCGGGCCGCGGCGCATTCGACAATAACAGCACCGTACCGCCGGCTTTGCGGAACCGTTCGCACGCCTCTGCTGCCTTGAGAAACGGCGAGACGCCGTTATGCATCACGCCCCAGATATCCACGAGCCACGCACTTCGCTTCTGTGCCAGCGGAGCAATCGATTGGAGAATTGGAATGGGCGCGCGATCCTGCATGGATCGTGCGTAGAGAACACACGCGCGCCGATCAAGCGCCAGGATGTCCTACGCGGCCACCAACCGTAACCAGACCCCGAACAGCGCCCCTACTCGGCGGCCAGCCGCACGAAGGTGCGCGTGAGCATGAAGCCCAGGGTGACGGTCAGGATGAAGATGAGAATCGAGACGGCCCAGGCCACCACGGTCTGCTCGGGGCTCTCGGGGCTGAACAGGTCGAAATGGAAGGAACCCTGCCAGACGGTGAGCGCCACCAGCAGCGACGACAGAATGGCCAGCACGTACGCGGTCGCCAGCGGACGGAAGAACGCGCCCGACAGGCCTTCGAGCATGAACACCGGCAGGAAGACCAGCATCACGATCAGGCTGCCGTAGACGACGGCGCTCCGCACCTCGAGCGACGCGTCGAGCACCACGTCGAACCCCTCGCGCTGCAGCGTGGTCACCATGCGGCGGAATTCGTTGATGCCGTCGGTCGGATCGGCGCACAGCCGCCGCGCCGGGCAGAAGAACGCGATCGTGTTGTAGCCCCAGTAGTTGCGCTGGCCGCGCGCTTCGAGCGGGCCTTCGTCGATCCACTCCATCACCGGCATCAGCGACAGCGTGGTGACATCGACACCCGTCACGGTTTCCAGAAACGGCCGGAGATAGGTGAAGAGGGCAAATTGCCCCATGAAGAGAAAGCAAACCGAACCCATGCCGAGCCTGACCTGCGGATTGCGCAGCACCTTCAGGGCGGCAATGCCGCTAGCCTGTTCACGGTTGGGCATCGGTGGGAGCGTCTTGAACAGCCATGCGAGCGTGACCGCCGCGAGCGGTAGAATAGCGCTCGCAGGAAGCGCCGCCCGCACTGCCGCATCGAGCGCGGTCCCGCTGGTGCTGTTATACCCTGTGGTCAGCGTGCGGCGGTGCGCGGGAAAGGCAATGTCATAGCTGTTCCAATGATGCGCCTTGAGCGGTGCCAAAATCCAGCGATGCTCTGCCGCGATGTCGCTATCGAACCAGGACCACACATGGTTGCCGCCAATCGCTCCGCTTTCCACCAGCCGCAAGTCAAGGTCGGGACGCCGTTTTGCCAGCGCCAACGCCGCCAGCCCGCCCGCCAGCCCGCCGCCGACAATGGCAATGTCACAGTAGAGATCGGCAGCTGCAGTCATCGCTCCGCGCCCTACCCCCAAGCAGCGCAAAGGCAAAGCGGATTGCGTCAACGCCAGGCTGGATTATCACGTCGCGATGCACATCGAATCTGCCACTGCCGAGGGCGCCGCCGCGATCGCGGCCATTTATGCGCATCATGTCGCGCATGGCACCGCCAGCTACGACACCGAGCCGCGCAGTGTTGAGGCAACCGGGGCGATCATCCGCGATCAAGCAGCTAGGGGCTGGCCTTATCTGGTCGCACGCGATGATGGGAAAATCGCCGGCTATGCCTATGCCAGTCAATTCCGCCCGCGGGCGGCCTACGCCTGGGCCTGCGAGGATAGCATTTACGTCCACCCTGACGCTCAAGGACGGGGGTTGGCAAAGCGTTGCTCGCCGCGCTGTTAACTGCGGCGGAAATGGCCGGTTTTCGTACCATGGTCGCGGTCATCGGCGGCGCTGAACCGGCCTCAATCGCGCTTCACGCGTCATGTGGCTTTGTCCACGCGGGCCGACTGGCGGGGATGGGCTGGAAGCAGCAGCGATGGCTCGACACTGTCTATATGCAGCGCGCATTGGGCGACGCGATGGAATGCCCGCCCGGTCCTGTACCGGGCGGGCCATTGATTTAGGATGGCATAACAACCGTATCGACGGCATGGACGATACCGTTTGAAGCGCGGACGTCAGTCACGACGACCCGCGATTTGCCGCCCTTAGCGTCGGTCAATACCACATTGCTGCCGTCCAGCGTTGCTGTAAGCGTACCGCCAGCGACGGTCGTCAAAGTCGCCGAGCCGCCACCGGCTTGAATCTGATTGGCCAGATCCGCTGCGCTGACCGCGCCTGCTACCACATGGTATGTCAGAATCCCGGCCAAGGCAGCCTTGTTTTCCGGCTTCACCAAATTATCGACCGTTCCGGCTGGCAACTTGGCGAACGCATCATTCGTGGGCGCAAAAACCGTAAACGGGCCCGGCCCTGCCAATGTAGCAGTCAAATCGGCCGCCTGAACCGCAGTTGCCAGAGTCGAGAGCGCCGCGTTCCCAGTGGCAATATCAACAATGGTCGCTGCTGGCTGTGCCGCAGCATCGGCTGGCGGCGGGGTCTCAGGCGGGGGAGCTGCTTGGGTTGTCGGTGACGTGGCTGGCTCGGCCGCGCGGTCCTCTTTCTTTTTATCATAAGCATTTTTTTTGCCTGCGGGGGGCGCGGTTGGGTCCGACGATGTTGCTGGCGGCGGGGGCATCTCCCTACCGCTATCCTGCGCCACGGCGGCGCCGACGGGCAGGAACGCAATGCTGAGCGCAGCCGGTATGGCCCGCAAAGTCAGTGCTTTACGCATAATAAATCTCCTGGTCTTGCATCCGAAAACATATGGACACCGATTTTCTAATGCCGGTTCCACAGCATCGTTCCGGCCCTTATCGCACTGAGCCAACCACTTGCCGCGCGTTGCCCCTTGGCAGCGATGAAGCGAACCGCCTATGGACGAAACTATGATGTCGCTTGCACTTTCTGCTGTGATCATGACGCTCATCGTCGGCGGGCGGTATGTGCTCACCAGCGGGTTGTTCGCGTGGATCACTGCAAAGCTGCGCCCCGGCCTGTACGCAGGCCAAGACCGGCAAATCCGGCGAGAGATCGGCTGGAGCCTTGCCAGCGCGGCCATTTACGGCATCCCGGCGGGCGTCGTCGCATGGGGATGGCAGCAACGTGACTGGACGCGCATTTACACCGACGTTGCGGACTATCCGCTGTGGTGGCTGCCCGTCAGCCTGCTCGCCTATCTCGCGCTCCACGACACGTGGTTTTACTGGACGCACCGCTGGATGCACCAGCCGCGCTGGTTCCGCATTGCCCACGCCGTCCATCATGAAAGCCGTCCGCCCACGGCATGGGCCGCAATGAGCTTTCATCCGGTTGAGGCGCTCACCGGGGCCATTGTCATTCCGGCGCTCGTCTTTATCGTGCCCATTCATGTCGGCATCTTGGGGCTGGTGCTGGCTATCATGACCATCATGGGGATCGCCAATCATATGGGCTGGGAAATGTTTCCTGCATTTGTGGTTAACGGCCCGTTAGGAAAATGGCTGATAACGGCGACGCATCATGAAAACATCATTCGGCCTACCGGGGGAATTATGGCTTATATTTCAGGGTTTGGGACAAAATCTGCGGCACGGATATCGGCCTTGGCCGTTTTGCCGATGCTGTTGGGGGCGGCAAGCACACCGGCCGCGTCGGTTGAGGTCAACCTGACCGGCCTGCGCAGCACCAAGGGGCAGGTGCTGATCTGCATGACCGCCAATCCCAAGAAATTCCCGGATTGCAGCGACGACAAGGCGGCGGTGCGCCTGAACGTCAAAGCCGCCAATGCCGGTAAATTCACGCTATCCGCACCCGGCCCCGGCACCTATGCCGTCGCGCTGGTCCATGATGAAAATGGCAACAACAAAATGGACATGCGGCTGTTCCTGCCCCGCGAAGGCTTCGGCTTTTCACGCAATCCCGCGATCGGCATGGGCCCGCCCAAATTCAAATCGGCAAGCTTTGCCGTGACCGACGACACGGCTCAGACGATCAAGATGAAATATATGCTGTAAACCGGCCGTCAGGTCGCAAACAGCATCGCATCATCGGCAAAAGCCTTGAACTCCAGCGCATTGCCCGCCGGATCGCGCACGAACATCGTCTTCTGCTCCCCCGGCTCGCCTGCGAACCTGGTGTAAGGCGCGATGCCGAATGCAACGTCCGCATCGGCAAAGCGCGCCGCCAGCGAATCGAAATCCGCCATGGTCAGCACGATGCCGAAATGCGGCACGGGCACATTATGGCCGTCGACCGGGTTGGTCGCCCCGGCGTCGCGGCGCGCCACCATATGCGTGACGATCTGATGCCCAAAGAAATTGAAATCCACCCAGCGGTCCGATGACCGCCCCTCGGCGCAGCCGACGATGCGTCCGTAAAAATCGCGCGCGGCGGCAAGATCGTCGACGGGGAAAGCGAGGTGGAAGGGGCGGAGGGACATACGAAACCAATCTTCAAAGCCGATGTTGCCCCGTAGCCGTCCGTCCTGAGCTTGTCGAAGGCCCGTTCTTTCTTTCAATATCGAGGCAGAAAAGGACAGCCCTTCGACAAGCTCAGGGCAGACGGGGGTGGAAACAGGGTTGGGAGAAGGTCCCAACCCCGCTATGTCCGCGCCCGTGAAGCACAGCCTCGCCCGTATCGCCCACCGCCTCGCCGCCTTTGCGCGGGACTGGCCCAAGATCACCGCCCTGCTACTCGGCCTCGCCTCGGCGACGGGCTTTGCGCCGCTGGGGTTGTGGCCCATAACCCTGTTTGCCTTGTCGCTGCTCATGCTGTTGCTGGCAGCGGCGCCCACACAGCGCCGCGCCCTCCTGCTCGGCTGGGTCTTTGGGGTCGGTCACTTCACCCTCGGCCTCAACTGGATCGCGACAGCCTTCACCTATCAGGCCGCGATGCCCGCCGGGCTGGGCTGGATCGCGGTGGTGCTGCTGTCGCTCTATCTGGGGGTCTATCCGGCACTCGCAGCATGGGGCGCGTGGTGGCTTGCGCAGCGTCCGTCTCACCTTCGTCATCCCCGCGAAGGCGGGGATCCAACTCCTGCAGGTGCA
>JAAUPH010000218.1 GCA_012035435.1 Sphingopyxis sp.
GGCGGAACGGTGGAATTGGGGCGGTAGAGCACGCGCATCATCCAATTCCGTTCGCCTCGAGCGAAGTCGAGAGGCCCGTCGGCGAGGCGCTGTGCCTCGGGGTGTCTCGACTGCGCTCGACACGAACGGATATCTGGCGGTGATTTGAAATGACCAACGCCCGCTTCCTGGTCGATGCCGATGCCTGCCCGGTAAAGGACGAGGTTTACCGCGTCGCCTTTCGCCTCAACCTTGCCGTGGTCATCGTCGCCAACGCGCGGATTCGCATCCCCGACCACCCGCTCGTGTCGCGAGTTGTCGTCACCGACGGCTTTGATGCCGCCGATGACTGGATCGCCGAGCAAGCGGGGCCGCGCGCCATTGTGGTGACCGCCGACATATTGCTTGCCGATCGCTGTCTGAAAACCGGGGCATTGGTGACCGGACCCAATGGTAAGCCGTTTACGCCTTCGATGATCGGCAGCGCTATCGCGACGCGCGCGATCATGGCCGATCTGCGCAGCGGTTTGGGCGAAGCAATCGGGGGGCCGCCGCCGTTTTCCAAGGTCGACCGCTCGGCCTTCCTCCAAACGCTCGACCGGATGGCGACGCAGTTGTTGCGCACTCCGCCTGCGCAAGCGTAACAGCGGCCCGATGAACCGCGCGCAAATCTTTGAATTCTACCGCCGCCTCGCCGAGAATAATCCCGCGCCGGAGACCGAGCTGGCGTTCGGCAACACCTACCAATTGCTCGTTGCCGTAGTTCTCTCGGCGCAGGCCACCGACGTGGGGGTGAACAAGGCGACGCGGCTGTTGTTCGATGCGGTGAAGACGCCGCAGCAGATGCTGGATCTGGGCGTGGAGGGCCTCAAAGCGCATATCAAGACCATCGGCCTGTTTAACAGCAAGGCCAAGCATGTCATGGGCCTGTCGGAGATTTTGGTGCGCGATTTCGGCGGCGAGGTTCCTGCGGACCGCGATGTGCTGACCGGGCTTCCGGGCGTTGGGCGCAAGACCGCCAATGTCGTGATGAACTGCGCCTTCGGTGCCGAAACCTTTGCCGTCGACACCCATATATTTCGCGTCGGCAACCGCACAGGCTTGGCCCCCGGCAAGACGGTACTGACGGTCGAAAAGGCGCTCGACAAGCGCACGCCCGCGCCGTTCCGCGTTGGCGCGCATCACTGGCTGATCCTGCATGGCCGCTATATCTGCAAGGCTCGGACGCCCGAATGCTGGCGCTGTCCCGTTGCCGATCTGTGCCGCTACAAGCCGAAAACGCCGCCCAGATGCGGCCAAAGCCGCGCTAGCTCCTGACGCTGGTTAGCCATCCGCGCCATGCCCCAGCGCAAGCCAGTCGTCTGACTGCATTTCGGTGAGCCGCGATGCAGTGCGTTCAAACTCGAACGCACCGTCGCCTGCTATATAAAGCTGGTCAGGCGCGGCCGCCGCGCTTGCCAGCAGTTTGACCCGATATTCATAGAGCGCATCGATCAGCGTGACGAAGCGCGCGGCTTCGTTGCGATTTTGCGGGCCCATTTTTGGGATGCCGACGATGATGACGGTGTGGAAAGCCCGCGCTACGGCGAGATAGTCCGCCGCGCCGCGTGCCTCGGCGCATAGGCGTTTGAAGGAGAATACTGCGACGCCCTTCAAGGCCTTGGGCACATGGAGCGTCCGTCCACCGCCGACGTCAAGCTCGTAAGTCGGCACATGCGCGCGGTCCTCTGGCGGATAGTCGGTCAGGCGGAAAAAGGCGGCCGACAGCGAAGCGCTCGCCGCATCATCGGCAGGCACAAACCAGCGCGCGCCATCGCCCAGCCGGTCGCGGCGATAATCGGTCGGGCCATTTAGCCCCAACACATCGAGCCGCGCGTTGATGAGCGCAATGAAGGGCAGGAAATGTTCGCGGTTGAGCCCGTCCTTGTACAGGTCATCAGGCGGGCGGTTGCTGGTCGCGACGACCGTCACGCCATGGCCGATCAGCGCGGTGAAGAGCCGTGACATGATCATCGCATCGGCGCTATTATTCACAACCATCTCGTCAAAGGCGAGGCAGTCGAGGTCGGCGGCGAGTGCCTCGGCGACCGGCGGGATGGGGTCGCCGGTCTCGCTCTTGCGCGCTTCGCGTAGCCGCGCGTGCACCTCGGCCATGAAAGCGTGAAAATGGACGCGGCGTTTCTTGGTGATCGCCAGATGGTCATAGAAAAGGTCCATCAGCATCGATTTGCCGCGCCCCACTGCGCCCCACAGATAGACGCCGCGTGGCGCTTCGGGTTTGCGGCGGGTCAGCCGCCAGAGCAGGCTGCCGCGTTGAGGACGCTCTTCGAGAGCTTGCTGGAGCTTGGCAAGCCGCGCGGCACCGGCGCGCTGTTCGGGGTCGGGCCTCAGCTCGCCAGCGGCAACAAGCGCGTCATAAGCCGCCAGGGTCGAATGGGGTACGGGCAAGCAGGCAATCTCCGGCGACGTGTCCGCCGCCTTGCCAAGCGGCGGGCCGCGCTGCAAGCCTGCAAACGCCTAAAGAAAAACCCCGGCAGCGCGGGTACGCCACCGGGGTCTTGCTGTTTCAAATGGCCAGCCGCAGCGCAGCTAGCCCGCGATCAGGCAAAGCGAACCGTGCCCTGCGTGCGGCGCGAGCGATAGGCCCCGCCGATGAGGCCAAAGCCCATGATCATCATTGCCCAGGTGGCGGGCTCCGGAACGCCGGCCGCCAAAACGCTAACGCCGCCGACATTGTCGTTGGTCTGCGGATCGAAGATGTAGAAGCTGACATTGCTGCCGCCGGCGCCGATGGTCACATTCTGGCTGAAAGCCGAAGATGCGGCAAAGGCGAGCGCCGAAGTGCGATAATAAGGACCATTGACCTTATCGGGGCCGAAATCACCCATTTTGAACACATTGGCGGTGTCGTTGCCAATGATCCAGCGGACATTGGTTTCCCAGCCGCGGGTGCAGCCGGAATCGCCTTCGCAACCGTTCACCGCGCCGCCGAAACGGTTGTGCGCGGTGTAAGCACCCTGCGTGAACGAAAAGACATAGCGGCCCTGGCCGAGGAACACCGTCTTGAACTTGGCGGGGTTCTGGGGGCTGTCGATGGTTGCGTTATTCTTGCCGTTCACATCGACCACGATCGCCGCTTGCGCGGGAGCCATGAAGCCGAGAGCGGCAACGCTCGCGAGCGCGAGAAGCTTGGTTTTCATGAGAGGGCCTTTCATGCCAGATCAAAGCGGTCATCGGGGCGACCGTCGCGGTTCCCTTAGCTGTTCGCCGAAAGGTTTCAACAGCCTTAACCATCAGACATGTCAGATTTCAGGACAATCTGCCGAACTGTTGCTGCGGTGCAACATAACCGACTGCAGCGGAGGTCAGCCCGGCGGCTTGTCATGCGGCAATTTGCGGATCGTGCCTGAAAATGCGGCGACTATGTGGCCGTCGTCCGCCCCTTGCACGACCATTCCGCGCAGGAACACCAGCCGTCCGGTTTCGCGGACCAGTTCGACCATGGCGTCCAGCGGCTCGCCCAGTTGCCCGCCGCCGACAAATTGCGTATTCAAATCGAGCGTCACCGAAAAGCCCGCATTGAGCGAACCAAATTGGTGGGCAGCGGCGAACAGACCCACATCGATCAGCGCGAGCGTGACCGCGCCATGGACATGATCACCCAAATTGCTGTGCTTGCGTTCCGGATGCATGCGCACGCGGGCGACCGGTCGGCCATCGGGGGTGGGGGCCTCACGCCGTACCGACAGCGGTTCAAGAAAGCTGTTAAAGCGCGTCTGGTCGTTCAGATTCCAGCTGATCCAGCCATCATTGCGCGTCACGCCATCAAAATGTTCGGGCCGACGCGCTTCTTCGATGCCGTCATTCAAGCCGCGCGCTCCGCCGTCATCTTCTTGATCTCAGCAATCGCGCGCGCGGGGTTCAGCCCCTTGGGGCAGGCATTGGCACAGTTCATGATCGTGTGACAGCGATAGAGGCGGAAGGGATCTTCTAGCTCATCCAGCCGCTCACCGGTCAATTCATCGCGGCTGTCTGCCAGCCAGCGATAGGCCTGAAGCAGGATCGCAGGGCCCAGAAATTTGTCGCTGTTCCACCAATAGCTGGGGCAGCTGGTCGAGCAGCAAGCGCACAATATGCACTCATAAAGGCCATCCAGCTTTTCGCGATCTTCGGGCGACTGCAGCCGTTCCTTGCCCGATGGGGTCGTCGTTTTGGTCTTCAACCAGGGTTCGATGCTCGAATATTGGGCATAGAAATGGGTAAAGTCGGGAACGAGATCCTTGATCACCTCCATATGCGGCAGCGGCGTGATTTTCACCTCGCCCTTGCAATCCTCAATCGCCGTGGTGCAGGCGAGGCCGTTCTTGCCGTTGATGTTCATCGAACAGCTGCCACAAATCCCCTCACGGCAGGAACGACGAAAAGTGAGCGTCGAATCCTGCTCGCCCTTCATCTTGATGAGCGCGTCGAGCACCATCGGGCCGCAATTGTCCGTGTCGATTTCGAACATGTCGTAGCGGGGATTTTTGCCGCTGTCGGGATCATAACGATAGATTTTGAAACGTTTGACGTTCACTGCCCCGTCGACGCTGTGGGTCACGCCGTCCTTGGTCGGGCGGCTGTTGGGGGGCAAACGAAACTCGGCCATGTCGGTCTTGATCCTGCTGTTTGGGCAAATCTTGCGGGTTCGGTTAAACCCTATGTAAGGCGCGGGCAAGGGGTCGCAAGCGCGTCGGCGGGTGCGATCTCAAAGATTCCCTTTCCGGATCGAAGGGGTTAGAGCGCGGTGATGACCGATAACGCTTCCCCCGCCACCGTCACCAATGACGAAGTTGCCAAGGGGTTTGGCACATCGATGGTTGCGCGGCTCGGCGGGGTCATCGAGGTGGTGGCGCAGCCGCTCTATGTTGCGATGTTCGGGCTCGCGTCCTTCGGGCTATATGCGGTGCTGTGGAGCTTGGTGAACCTGGTCGAGAATTTTGCC
>JAAUPH010000219.1 GCA_012035435.1 Sphingopyxis sp.
GGCAAAGCGCAAGGCCGATAGACCCCACCCCAACCCCTCCCCTGAAGGGGAGGGGCTTGACGCCGCGCGATGAGGCGAAGCGCACAAACTCCCCTCCCCTTCAGGGGAGGGGCCGGGGGTGGGGTCTATCGGCCTTGGACATTGAAGAGTTGCAGCGCCGTGCCCGCAACATGCGAAACAATCCGACCGAGCCGGAAAAACGACTGTGGCGGCAGTTGTCGAACGGACAAATGGATGGGCACAAGTTCCGGCGGCAGCAGGTCATCGGCTGGTTCATCGCCGACTTTGTCTGTCCGCAGCAGAAACTGATCGTCGAGGTTGATGGCGACACGCATGATGCGGCGAACGACAGGGTTCGCGACGATATTTTGGGCGAGCGCGGTTACCGCGTGCTGCGCGTGACCAATGACGATGTGATGCGCAATATGGACGGCGTGCTGCGGTTTTTGTCTGAAGCATTGCGTCAGGCCGAGAGACCCCACCCCAACCCCTCCCCTGAAGGGGAGGGGCTTGAAGCAACGCAGACGTTGCTGGCGATCTGCCCTGAGAGGAGTGTGGCGTGAGTGGTATCCGTCGATTTGCGTCGATATTGGCGTTATGTTGGGTGCTGTCTTGGCTTACTATCGATGGCCGGATCAACGATGCAATCAGCCCTCCGGCTGCGACAATACTTCTTTGGGTGGAAGCTCTGCCACTTGCCTTAATAGTTAGCTTGCTAGTTTGGCTGTCGATACGATTTAAGCCTGCAGCAAAATCACTTTATCTTACTCCAGCGCTATTTTGGGGCGCAATTTCAATTGGAGCCCTTAAATGGGGGAGTGTCTATCAAAGGCTCAAGGAAACTGGTTTTGACGGAAGTGATGCAGTCTCCCAAGCTCTTCTTGGCTCTCAAGGAATAATTATTGGCGCCGGAATTCTCGGCCTCATTTACTCGAAGACCATAAACACAAGAGAGACCAATGCTCCAAATAAATAACCTACACCCCACCGCTGGTGACAAGCCGATCCCCAAGGTCCTGTCGCTCGCCATGGTCGCCGCGTTGCTTACCGGCTGCGGCAATCTGACCGAGACCAAGGAGGCGGCGCGGGAGGCGGCTGGTACTGTCGCGAACGAGGCCATCGCCAAACTCGACTATGATCAGGTGCTGGGCCAGTTGCCGCCAGAGGCGCGCGCTATCGTGACCGCTTATGTCGGCGATTTGCAGACAGCAGCGGCGGCGCATGTCGCTGAATTTGGCCAGTTGCCCGCGAACATTGGCGAACTGACATCCGTGGCGGGCGCGCGGGCGGCGGCTGTGAACCTGATCGCCGATGGGCTTGGCGAGCAAATTCCCTTTGCCAGCCGCGAAACACTCGAAAAGACAGCGGCGAGCCTGCTTGGGACCGCCGAAACCCAAGTGCTTGACCGGATGAGAACCCAAGATGCTCCAAATAAATAACCTCCACGCCACGGTCGGTGACAAGCCGATCCTCAAGGGCCTTGCCCTTTCCATCAACGCGGGCGAGATCCATGCGATTATGGGGCCTAATGGGGCTGGGAAATCGACGCTGGCTTATGTGCTGGGTGGGCGGCCTGGGTATGAGGTGACGGGAGGTAGCGTTCAGTTTACCCCATCTCGTCACCCCCGCGTAGGCGGGGGGCCGTCACCGGCACGGTCGTCTAAACCGGAAGGTCAGGAGATGGGTTCCCGCCTTCGCGGGAATGACGAAGATGGGGGAGGTAGCGAGATGGACCTGTTCGCCCTCGACCCCCATGAACGCGCCGCAGCGGGGCTGTTCCTCGGTTTTCAATATCCGGTCGAAATCCCCGGCGTATCGAACGTCCAATTCCTGCGCGAAGCCCTCAACGTGCAGCGCAAGGCGCGCGGGCAGGAGCCGCTGTCTGGCGGCGAATTCCTGAAAATCGCGCGCGAACAGGCCGCCGCGCTCGGCATGGATATGGAGATGCTCAAGCGCCCGGTGAATGTCGGCTTCTCGGGCGGCGAAAAGAAGCGCAACGAGATGGTGCAGATGGGCATCATCGACCCCGCGCTCGCGATCCTCGATGAAACCGACAGCGGGCTCGACATCGACGCGCTGCGCGTCGTTGGCGACGGGATCAACCGCATCATGCGCCGCCCCGACAAGGCGGTGCTGCTGATTACGCATTATCAGCGGCTGCTCGATTATGTGCAGCCTGATTTCGTGCATGTCCTGGCCGATGGGCGCATCACACGCACCGGCGGGCCCGAACTGGCGCTTGAGCTCGAAGAGCATGGCTATGCGGGGGTGACGGCATGAACAAAATCGTTCTTCTTTGCGATCTCAATTCTCCTCTGCGCGCTCTGCGTGAAACCTTCTTTGTCCTGGTTCGCGCAGAGGAAGCAGAGGACGCAGAGGGGATTGTGTCGTGAGTGCGCTCCCCACCCGCCGCGATGAGGCTTGGCGTTATAGCGATTTGGAGGCGCTGGCGCGCACCTGGCCTTTGCCTGCGCCAGAAGCCGTCATTGTGCCCGCGGGCGCGCGTTTCGAGCGCGCCATCGTGCAGGACACAGGCGGCGTGGTGCGGATGCAGTTGAGCATTGGCAAGGGTGCTGCTGCGGCAGTGTATGTGCTGAACAGCGGCGGCGATTATGGGCGGGTCGAGCTGGACGTGACGTTGCACGAGGGTGCGGACTTCGCGCTGGGCGTCGCGCAGCTAGGCGGGGGCAAGCAAACGCTGGAGATCATCACCACCGTCACCCATGCCGAACCGGGTGCGACATCGCGGCAGACTGTCCGCTCGGTCGCGGGCGGGACGGCGACCGTCACCTATCTGGGCAAAGTCGCGGTCGCGCGCGATGCGCAGGCGACCGACAGCGAACAGGATGTGAAGGCGATGCTGCTCGAGCGCAGCGCGACGGCGAACGCCAAACCCGAGCTGGAAATTTATGCCGACGACGTGAAATGCGCGCACGGCTGCGCCATTGGTGAGCTTGACCCACAAGCGCTTTTATTATCTGCAATCGCGCGGCATTGCGCCGGCGGAGGCGAAGACCCTGTTGTTGCAGGCGTTTGTCGCGGGCGTATTTGACGGGGCTAGCGATAGCGAGCGGTTGCAGGCGTTGGCGCTGGCGAAACTGGGAGACTTGGTGTGAGCGGGGTGCTTTCTTCCCCCCTCCCCTTCAGGGGAGGGGCCGGGGGTGGGGACTGTCCACAAAGTGACATGCCGACAGCCCCCACCCCAACCTCTCCCCTGAAGGGTAGGGGCTCAAAGGACGACTTCCCCGGCATCACCCCCGGCTGGCACTATCTCGACAGCGCGGTCACCGCGCAGAAGCCGCAGGCCGTCATCGACGCGATGACCAATGCCATGGGCCGCGATTATGCGTCGGTGCATCGCGGCGTCTATGCGCGCTCGGCCAATATGACGCTCGCCTATGAAGCGGCGCGGCGGCGGGTGGCGGAGTTCGTCGGCGGGCGCGAGGACGAGATAGTGTTCGTGCGCGGCGCGACCGAGGGGATCAACCTGATCGCGCAGACGCACCTGACGAAGGGGCGGGTGCTGCTGTCCACGCTGGAGCATCATAGCAATATCGTGCCGTGGCAGTTGGCGGGGTGGCAGGTCGATGTATGCCCGCTGACCGCCGATGGCCGCATCGATCTGGATGCCGCCGCCGCGATGCTGACGCCCGCGCACAAGATGGTTGCGCTGGCGCATGTGTCGAATGTGCTGGGCAGCGTGCTCGACGTCGCGCGCGCGGCAGAGCTTGCTCACGCCGTTGGCGCCGAGTTGCTGATCGACGGGTGTCAGGCGGTGCCGCGCCTGCCCGTCGATGTCGCTGCGCTTGACTGTGACCACTATGTATTCTCGGGGCACAAGCTTTATGGCCCGACCGGAATTGGCGTGCTGTGGAGCCGCAAGCTGGCCGATCTGCCACCGTGGCAGGGCGGCGGGTCAATGATCGACCGGGTGACGTTCGAACGCACGACCTATGCCCCCGCGCCGATGCGGTTTGAGGCGGGGACGCCTGCAATTGCCGAGGCCGTCGCGCTGCACGCTGCGGTTGATTATGTCGATGCGATCGGGGTGGAGGCGATCCATGCGCATGAGGATGCGTTGGTCGCCGCAACGCGCGAGGCTTTGCGCGGTGTGAACAGCATCACGCTGTATGGCCCCGACGACAGCGCCGGGATCGTCAGCTTTTCGATGGCGGGTGTGCATCCGCATGATATCGCCACTATCTTGGACGAAAGCGGGGTCGCGATCCGCGCCGGGCATCATTGCGCCCAGCCGCTGATGGACCATCTGGGCGCGCCCGCGACGGCGCGCGCCAGCTTTGGCTTGTACAGCGACATGGACGATGTGGTCGCGCTGGTCGAGGGCCTGCACCGGGTAAGAAGGATTTTCGGATGAGCGACGAACGCCGCATCATGGTGGAAGAAGTGTCGAGCGTTACTGCGCCGCCCCGCGCCCGCGTGGACGATGCGCCGACGGAAAGCGCAGCCGAGAAGCTGGAACGCAAGCGCGATTATCTAGCGGGCTTTCTGGCCGAACAACCAGCGCCCGCCGACCCGCATGGCGTGGGCGGCGACTTGTACGAGGCGGTCATCGCGTCGCTCAAAGAGATTTTCGATCCGGAAATTCCGGTTAATATCTATGATCTGGGTCTGATCTATGGCGTCGAGATCGACGAGGGCCATGTCGTCGTCAATATGACGCTGACGACGCCGCACTGCCCAGTCGCCGAATCTATGCCCGCCGAAGTGGAACTGCGCGTCGGCAGCGTTCCGGGGGTCGGCGATGTTGAGGTCAACCTTGTCTGGGATCCGCCCTGGTCGCCCGGGAATATGAGCGATGAGGCGCGGCTCGAATTGGGAATGCTGTGATGACCGACGTTAAAACCCGCCGCCCCCTGCCCGCAGCGGTGCTGCTGACACGCTCAGCCGAAGCGCGCGTCGCCGCCTTGATGGCCGCGCGCCGGATGGCGCAATTGGCGTGAAA
>JAAUPH010000220.1 GCA_012035435.1 Sphingopyxis sp.
TTCAATCTCGACAACGGGACCGGCAAGATTCGCGGCGTTCAGTCTCCAGGGGAACGAAGCGGGTCCGACCGATCTTCCGCGCGTGGCTGGCGCCCTTCGCCGAGATGGGCGCCTCGACGACACTGGCGTACGGGAAAGGAATTCCTTGTTCGCCGCGGCGTGCGCGGCGGGAGAGCACCCGGTCGAAGTGACACACGTTGATGCCTCGAAGCCCTCGGTCGACCTCGCGCGGAAGAACGCTGAGCTGTCGAGTTTCGCCCTCCGTCCGATCCGCTGGATCGTCGACGACGCCAGCAAATTTTGTCGCGCGCGAGGTGCGGCGCGGCAAACGCTATGACGCCATATTGCTCGACCCCCCCAAATATGGCCGCGGTCCCGATGGCGAGCGGTGGGAGCTTGAAAGCGACCTCGCCCCGCTGATCGCCGATTGCGCAGCGTTGCTGGACGAACGCAGCCGCGCGCTGTTTCTGACCGTCTATGCGGTGCGCATGTCGGCGCTGGCCATTGGCGAATTGCTGCGCGGCAGCCTGAGCCACCTTGGCGGCACAGTCGAATGCGGCGAACTGGCGGTGCGCGAAGAAGCGCGCGGGTTGTTGCTGCCGACGGCGATCTGGGCGCGGTGGTCCCCACTATAATTCTCCCTGTGCTGAAAGCATGGGGAGGTGGCGCGAAGCGACGGAGGGGCAGCTCGCTCGCGTCCTCACGCACCATTGCATGTTCGCGCACCAGCGCCGCCCCTCCGACCCCTTCGGGGCCACCTCCCCATGTCGGCTGCGCCGGCACAGGGAGGATTTTGCCGCCCAAACTTCAGCAAACTTCACCGATATAGCCAACATTGCCCCCATCCGATGACGTTCGCGGCGCCCCAAAACCCGCGGATTCTTCAGAAAGTAGAAGCATACCCCTATCCCCCCAGCCACCGGCCCCCGGCGGCGCGCGCCGCGCCCTTAAAGCTACAAAAGCCACGGCCACCCCACCCCCAACTGTATCTTTTGTAGCTTTAAGTGAGGACAGGCGCAGGGGGCGGCGGGCGTGAGGGGAGAGCGGAGGCGGACGAACGGGCATCGGCGACAGGCTAGGCCGATTGGGCGCATGTAGGAAAGCGCAAAGTGCGGGCGCGCGCGGCGGCGCGAAGGAAGGGGTTTCACGCAAAGGGCGCGGAGGTCCGCAGAGACCGCAGAAGGGGAGGCGTGCTTCGGGGACATGCTACCCGCGTGTCCCCGTCCGAGGGTGCGGTCAGGGGAGTTTGGGGGTTAAGTAAAGTGTCACCATAATCACACCGTAATCACCGTAATCGTAATCCCACCGTAATCCCCCCGCAATCACGACCCTGTGCAGTGTAGTGCCCGTAATGCCAACTTTACAACGAATTGGCATCCCCTTGGCGTTGACTCTGCCTTAGCTGGCTATCGCGTAAGACACCGATCACCGCCGCGCACAAGGCAGGTATGGCCCAGAGGCTAGCCGTGTAAGCATAGAGCCGCAGATATTCGTTCCCATCAACCCATTGCGCCAGTCCAGCGGCAACGGAATTGAACTGAAACGCAGCAAACCACATTGGCCAGTAGCTCGAACTCGTAAAGGCGCCGAGAAGCGCGACAAGAAATATTGCGACATGGATCAATATTACCCATTTCCAGGCGTCGTCCATCCCGAGCATAATATTCAGGGCGTAGGTCAGGACGGTCATACAAACGAGGAACGCCGCAAATGCTCGCGCAAAAAAATCTCCGTGCCATCCAATCAACATGATGGATGACACGAAGAATAACCAAAAAGGGACCATCAAATCCATGTTGGTTTCATATGAACCGGGTTACGATTTCGCATATTCCGCTTCTTGAACAAAACCTTTGAGATAGGAACCGTTGGGGCACCCGAACGACGTTTCGCGCAAGTTTGAGCGCGCCTGAATTTGTGCCATTTCTTTCACAGCCGCGCCCAGACGGGCGCGACCGTTGACGATGTCGTTCAACCCCAACGCCATCTCTTCGAGCATGATCTGCGTGGCTGCGAGCGGCAGATGGCTGTCCTGTGCCGCATCGACAACGCTAGCGATCATCCGGGTCTGGTTCGCAATCGTCTTATCTATTGCGCGGACGGTTTCCTGCGTATCGGCGGCGACGACATTTCCAACGGCTTGCTTAATCGTTAGCATGGACAAATTCCTTCAACTACCACGGCGCAAGAGGTTGCCGCGCCTGAAAGATGCAGGATATTCACCGTCCCAGAAGGTCAACTAAACCCGAAATGATCAGCATAATGACGCTTAATGCGACCATGGCGATGAGCGAAATCTGAACGATATGCAGCATTCGGGCGTACGGTGTCAGCTTGTTAACGCGTCCGCCAAGCGGCGGAAACCGGAACAAAACGAACTGATTATCCGGGTTTTCGGCTTCATGCTGCTCGCTGGGTTCGCTGGTCTGGCCAAGTGTCAGCATACGGGCTGCCTTTCGACGGTCGTCAGAGCCCAAAAGTTGGGTGGCAGAGTTAACGTGACTGTCTACGGTTGATGGCGCAATGCCAAGTTTTCTGGCAATTTCCTTAGATGAATACCCTTCGCCGACCAACAACAAGCACTGCTTTTGCCGTGTGCTGAGTTTTCCGGCCAGGTCGGGGGTAAAGGCATCCATTATGGAGAAAACTCTAACGCCTGACGACAGCGGAAGGAAGTTTCATTTCAGTTTTCAATTAGAGAAAATCTCTAAGCAATCGCTAGTCGGTCATCATGATTGCCTCAAGCGGGGAAGGGCGCTTCAAACGGGGTGCACCGATCGGCGGATTTGCCATTGCTCCGGAGGGTTTGACGAGGCGGGGGCGTCTTTTCAAACTGCTTACTGTCAAGGGATCAGGCTAACTAAGTCACCCTTCACCCGCCGTAACCCGCTCTGTGCACCCGAGCCAGCAACCCAGATACAGAAAGGAAAAATCAGCAAATCTGTTACTCAGCGTATGTTGTTGCATTGTCGGGTGATCACCCCAACTTAACCGCCTCGCTAAACGGCAAATCCTTATCGGGCCGCACATCGCCCGGCAGGCCTAGCACGCGCTCTGCGATGATGTTGCGCAAAATCTCGTCGGTGCCGCCTGCGATCCGCAACCCCGCGGCGCCGATGTAGCTGCCCTGGAAGCGGGTCATGTGGGGCAGGGTGGGGGCGTCGGGGCCTGTCATGGCTCCGGCATTGTCGGCGAGTTCGGTGGCGAAGGCGCCCATTTCCTGCATCGTTTTGGCGACGACGACTTTGCTGATGCTGCTTTCGGGGCCGGGGGTGCGGCCCGATGATAGCGCGCTGATCGTGCGCATGCGGGTAAGGGCGATGCCGCGGTCGGCGATATAGGCCTGGGCGATTTTTTCGCGGACGTGGCTTTGTTCGAGCGCATTGCCTTCGCCGGTTTCGATGGCGCGGGCGAGCTCGATCATTTCCTGCACGCCCGGCGCGCTCGCCGGTTTGCCGCCGACGGCGAGGCGTTCGTGCATCAGCGTGGTCAGCGACACCTTCCACCCCTCGCCCACGCCGCCGAGGCGGTGGGTGTCGGGGATGCGCACGTCGGTGAAGAAAACTTCGTTAAATTCGCTGCCGCCCGACATTTGCTTGATCGGGCGCACTTCGACGCCGGGCGCGCGCATGTCGACGATGAACATGGTCAGCCCCTTATGCTTGGGGACCGATGCGTCGGTGCGGGTGACGACGATGCCATAGTCGGACAGGTGCGCGCCGCTGGTCCACACTTTCTGTCCGTTGATGATCCAGTCATTCGCCCTGTTTTTCCGCGCGGTGCGGATGCCCGCGAGGTCGGAGCCGGCAGCGGGTTCGCTGAAGAGCTGGCACCAGACTTCTTCGCCGTTCATCGCGGGCGGGACATATCGCGCGGCGATGTCGGGCGTCAGGCCGTGGGTAAAGACGGTGGGGATGCACATGCCCAAGCCGATGGCGTAGAGGCCGGTGGGGGCGCCGACCTTTGCCTCTTCCTGATTGAAGATGATTTGCTGCATCGCGGTGCCGCCCTGACCGCCGACGGACTTTGGCCAGGTGATGCCGACATAGCCCGCGGCATATTTGCGCGCCTGCCATGCCTTGGCGGCGGCGATGGCGTCGGCGCGGGAGCTATAATCCTCGGCCCGTAGCGCGTCGGCGTTGGCGGCGAGCCATGCCTGCACCTGGGTGCGGTAGGCGGCTTCTTCGGGGGTGTCGTTGAAGTTCATGTTTGTCAGTCCTTTTCAGATCCTCCCTGTCCCCGCAGGGGATGGGGAGGATTTAATCACGCCGCCATCGCCGAATTGCGCTGTTCAAGCGCGCGCACAAGCCGGTCGCTCCACAGCGACTTGCCGCCGAGTGCCAGCGTTAGCGCGCGCGCCCGGCGGTAGAAGAATTGGCAGTCGCTTTCCCAGGTAAAGCCGATGCCGCCGTGGAGCTGAACATTTTCCTCCGCCGCGAATTGATAGGCGTCGATGGCGGCGAGACGGGCTCCGGCGGCAGCCTGCGCGAGTTCGGGCGCGCCGGTGCTGAGCGCCCAGGCGCCGTAATAAGCGTGGCTGCGCGCGAGCTGATTTTTGATATACATGTCGGCGAGGCGGTGCTTGACCGCTTGATAGCCCGCGATTTTGCGGCCGAAGGCGACGCGCTGCTGGGTATAGGCGAGCGCCATTTCCATCGCGGCGTCGGCCCCGCCCAAGCCTTCGAAGGCCAGCAAGATGGCGGCGGATTGCTGGAATTGTTCGGCCGCGCGGGTGCCGCCCGCCATGGCTTCGGACGTGCCGGTGAGCGTGACGCGCGCGCTACGGCGGACGAGGTCGATGGTTTCGACGGGCGTGACGTCGCAGGCGGCGGTTTCGATGAGCGCGAGGCCATTGGGGCGGGCGAAGATGATGAAGTCGGCGGCCGCGGCGTCGTGGACGGGGGCAAGCGTGGTTCCGCTGACGGGTTTGGCGGTGAGCGCGACGGTGCCGACC
>JAAUPH010000221.1 GCA_012035435.1 Sphingopyxis sp.
GTGACATCGCGCTGGGCTGCCTCGGCAAACCCTTTGGTGAGGATGATATTACCGCCGCCATCGCCGTTGCCGATGCTGTCTTACGCGGCGGCGCGGTTCCGTCGGTGACGCCGGGGCTGCGGCTGTTTTAGCGCGCCCAGCCCACGCAACTTAGTCACCGCTGCGCCATTGCGCTTGCTCGGTGCTTTGCCTAGGATGGGCCATCCCCGGGGAGCCGCGCGCGCAATCGCCGGTTGAGAGCGGACATAGCCCGCGACCCGTTGAACCTGATCCGGGTAATACCGGCGGAGGGAGGGTTGGCTTTCACCCGCGTGAAATCCCACCTCGCTCCGTAACCAATGGAGCGAAGACCCATGGCCGACATCGCAGCACGAACCGAAGTCCCCCGCGTCACCACGGGCGCGATCCGCGGCAGCCGCAAAATCCACGTCTCGCCCCCCTCGGGCAGCGGCATCCGCGTTGCGATGCGCGAAATTCACCTGGAACCCACCAGCGGCGAGCCCCCGGTGCGCGTCTATGATACGTCAGGCCCCTACACCGACGCCAATGCTAGCATCGACATCGACGCGGGCCTGCCCGAACTGCGGTCGCCATGGATTCGCGCCCGCGGCGATGTCGAGGATGTGGCCCAGCGCGAGGTCCGCCCGGAGGATAATGGTCAGCTCGGCCCCGACCGCAGCGGGGGGGTCAAACCCTTTCCGGGCGTCAAGAAAATGGTGCTGCGCGCCCGCCCCGGCGCGAACGTCAGCCAGATGCACTATGCCCGCCGCGGCATCATCACCCCCGAAATGGAATATGTCGCGACGCGCGAGAATCTGGGCCGCGAACGGCTGGCCGAATATGTTCGCGACGGAGAGAGCTTTGGCGCTGCCATCCCCGACTATGTCACCCCCGAGTTCGTCCGCGACGAGGTCGCGCGCGGCCGCGCGATCATCCCCAACAATATCAACCACCCCGAAAGCGAGCCGATGGCGATCGGACGCAATTTCCTCGTCAAGATCAACGCCAACATCGGCAACAGCGCCGTCGCGTCCGACGTGGCGGCGGAGGTCGACAAGATGGTCTGGTCGATCCGCTGGGGCGCGGACACCGTCATGGACCTGTCGACCGGGCGCAACATCCACGACACGCGCGAATGGATCATCCGCAATTCACCCGTCCCCATCGGCACCGTCCCCATCTATCAGGCGCTGGAAAAGGTCGGCGGCGTCGCCGAGGACCTGACCTGGGACATCTTCCGCGATACCCTGATCGAGCAAGCCGAACAGGGCGTCGATTATTTCACCATCCACGCAGGGGTCAGGCTGCCCTATGTCCCGCTCGCCGCCAAGCGTGTCACCGGCATCGTGTCGCGCGGCGGCAGCATCATGGCCAATGGTGCCTCGCGCATCATCAGGAAAGCTTCCTCTACGAACGCTTCGACGAGATTACGGAGATCATGAAAGCGTATGACGTCGCCTATAGCCTTGGCGACGGCCTGCGCCCCGGCAGCATCGCCGACGCCAATGACGAAGCGCAATTCGCCGAGCTCTATACGCTGGGCGAACTCACCAAGCGCGCCTGGGCACAGGATGTGCAGGTGATGATCGAAGGCCCCGGCCACGTCCCGATGCACAAGATCAAGGAGAATATGGACAAGCAATTGGAGGCGTGCGGAGAGGCACCCTTCTACACATTGGGCCCGCTCACCACCGACATCGCGCCGGGCTATGACCATATCACCAGCGGCATCGGCGCGGCGATGATCGGCTGGTACGGCACGGCGATGCTCTGCTACGTCACGCCCAAGGAGCATCTGGGCCTGCCCGACCGCGACGATGTGAAGGTCGGCGTCGTGACCTACAAACTCGCCGCCCACGCTGCGGATCTGGCCAAAGGCCACCCGGCGGCGCAGGTCCGCGACGACGCGCTGAGCAAAGCCCGCTTCGAATTCCGCTGGCGCGACCAGTTCAACTTGAGCCTCGATCCCGATACGGCCGAGCAATATCACGACCAGACGCTACCAGCCGAGGGCGCAAAAACCGCGCATTTCTGCAGCATGTGCGGGCCAAAGTTCTGCTCGATGAAGATCAGCCAGGAGGTGCGTGAATTCGCGCGGTTGCAGAATCAGGAAGCGGACGGGTTTATTGCTGCGGAGGAAGCCGAAGCGGGCATGGCGGAGATGAGCAAGGTCTATGACGAGACCGGGCGGGAGCTCTATATGGGCGCGGGCGACCGCGAGCATGATTAAGGGCAAGCCGCTTGACATTTGCGCTGTAACGCCATATTTGTAACTACAAATGAGTGGCAGCGCTCGCTATGTTTGGGATCCAGCCAAAGCGGCTGCCAACAAGCGTCGGCATGGCATTTCCTTTGAAACGGCGATCCGCGTGTTCGCGGATCCGTTCCATGTTTCGGAACAAGACCGGATCGAAGGCGCCGAGTATCGTTGGCAAACCTTGGGAATTGTCGAAGGCTTCACCTTACTGCTGGTGGCACACAAATGGACCGACGCAGACGGAATCGAAATCATCAGGATCATCTCGGCAAGACGGGCCGAAAAGCGTGAGCGAAAACGACATGAGCAATAAGCTAGTCACCTATAAATTCGATCCTACCAACCCGCCGCCGCTAACCGACGCGCAGCGCGAAGAGCTGGCGCGGTTGGCCGAAATGCCGGACGAGGATATCGATTTCAGCGACATCCCGCCGCTCACAGAGGATTTCTGGACAAACGCCGTGCGCGGCAAATTTTACCGCCCGGTCAAAAAGCAGGTAACCCTGCGGCTCGACGCCGATGTGCTGGAATGGTTCAAGGCGCAACAAGGCGGCACGCGCGGCTATCAAACGAAAATCAACGCCGCACTGCGCAAGATTGTTGAGGGCGAGCGGCGCAAGGCTGGGTGAATTGGGGGACTGACGCACCCGCGACCGTCAATCGGGAGGATTATCACTGATGGCAAAGAATCCTCCGTCCGGTCTCCGCCCCATGCACCCCGGCGAGTTGCTGCGCGAAGACGTGCTGCCCGCGCTCGGCCGCCCCAAAACCGAAATCGCCCGCCTGCTCGGCATTTCGCGCCAGACGCTTTATGACATTTTGAACGAAAAGCAGCCGATCACCGCACATATGGCGCTGCGCATCGGCAAGCTGTGCGGCAACGGCGGCGAAATCTGGCTCCGCCTGCAGCTGCGCTATGACATGCAAATTGCCGAAGCCGAACTGGGCGACGCGCTGGACGCGATCCCGCGGCTTGAGGCGGCTTGAGGGGTGGGAATTGAGTAACGCTTAGGGTTAACTTGTAGTCTTTCCAACGATACGGGACCAGCATGGAAATATTGTTTTTATTGGTCTGGCGATAGCTGGGTTCTTCATACTTCCGGGATTGCTTGCGGATGAAAAGACGAAATTGTTTCGTCGCATTTGGTCCACTGAACGTGCTAGGGCAACACCAGCCATAATGGATGCTCAGTTTGATGCTTGGAGTCGATTGCGGTCTATATATGGTGTCGATAGAAACAATGATCGCGAACAACTCCGCAAATCAATTGCGAACCTCATGGCGGATGCGCTCTCATTTGGCCTGAAGCATCCATTTAATAGCGGTATTTCAGTAGGTAACATTCTGACGCGCTTCATAAGAATAAGATACCCAGATTTAGGAGAGTATTATGGGTTGCGTGGTTACGGCGATACTTTGCTCAACTCCTTGACTCTCATGCCCGGTCTACTGGAGCGCACAATAGGATGTCTCCGTTTGCGCTCCGCTATCTCTGCGCCCTCCACTCCCCTCTGCACCCTCTGCGTGAAACCTCTTCGCTTCTTGACAATATACTACAACAGGTATATTCCATCCCCCAATGCCCGGCGAAACGCCTCTCGACTGGATCGGTTCGTCAAAGAAGGATTTGCTCGCCTTTCCCGAACCCGTGATCGGTGCGATGGGTTATGCGTTGGGCGTCGCGCAATTGGGTGGAAAGCATCCGCATGCCAAGCCGTGGAAGGGTGAGGGCGGCGGGGTGTTTGAGGTGGTCGAGGACCACCAAGGCGACACCTATCGCGCGGTTTACACGGTCCGCTTTGCTGAGGTGATTTACGTGCTCCACGCTTTCCAAAAGAAATCGACCAAAGGCATCCAGACGTCGAAAACGGACGTGGCGATGATCAAGGCACGGCTGACGCTGGCGCAGCAGGATTATGCAATGAGGATGAAGTCCAATGACTGACACCCAAATCACTCGCGGCACGACCAACGTCTTTGCCGACCTCGGCCTGCCCGACCCTGCCGAACGCCAGACCAAGACCCACCTTGCTTTGGCGATCAACCGGATCATCAAGGATCAGCGCCTGAAACAGGTCGACGCCGCGCGCCTGCTCGGCGTGCCGCAGCCAAAGGTTTCGGCGCTGGTCAATTATCGGCTCGATGGCTTTTCGGTCGAAAAGCTGATGGACTTCATTGTCGCGCTTGGCCGCGACGTCGAAATCATCGTCCGCCCCAAACGCGATACGGCGGCAAGAGTGCTGGTGTTGGAAGCAGCTTAAACCTCCGCGCCCTCTGCGGACCGCCGCGCTCTCTGCGCGAAACCCCTTTCCTACATGTTCCTATTATGTTCCATCCTTCCGGATGACCTACGCACCCGCCCCCGAATCGCCCGCGCCCGCCTCCGCCATGCCGGACTTCGCGCACCTGCCCAACGTCATCATCGAGGACCAACCCGCCGCACTCGACGCGCATGGCCATGACAGTGCCGCCTATGACTGGGTGCCGGTGCTGCGCAAACGCCGCGCCGATGGCTGGTCGCCCGACAATCAGCGGCGTTTCATTGGCGAGCTGGCCAACACCGGCTCGGTCGATCAGGCGGCTTTCGCCGTCGGGATGACGGTGCGCAGCGCCTATGCGTTGCGGCGCGCACCGGGGGTGGAGGGATTTGACCGGGCGTGGAGCGCGGC
>JAAUPH010000222.1 GCA_012035435.1 Sphingopyxis sp.
AAATCGGGCAGCGCCAAACTGACCATGCGCAAGCCGCTGCACATCTACGGCGCCGGCTTGCCGAACCCCGGAGCTCCGCAGTTCTCGATCGTCGGCCCGGTCCTGACCGAGGGCGTGATCAACGAGTTCGACATCTCGCAGTTCCCGGGCAACAAGTCATCAACTCGGGAGCCTTCACCGTCGCGCTCGAGTTCGCCAACAGCCAGGGCTTCCTCGACCCCGCGCCCGCCGGCGAACAACCCGCGAAGAAAAAGCGTTTCTGGATTTTCTGATCGACGCGCGGCACGTTGCCGGTAAACGTAGTGGCGCTCATCGAAGGCGAAGAGGAAATCGGCAGTGTCAACCTCCCCGCATGGGCCGAAAAACACCGCGATTTGTTAGGGGCGGATGGCCTTTTATGGGAAGGTGGTGGACGCGATCGCGAACTCGCCGGTGGTCGGCAGCGGCAAACTGCGGCTCGCGTTCCAGACGTTGGCGATCAACAAGTCGACGAATGCGCGCACTGTCGACCTGACCGGCTACCCCGTCGATGACCTCGAAGAGGCGCTCGAGATCGGCCGGCTGAAGAGCCTGCTGCAGATGGAGATCTACCAGCCGGCACGGGAGGAAGCGGTGCTGCGGCACGTCCGCGACGCCAATCCCGGTCCCCTCGATGGCGATGCGGTGGCCCGGTTGTTCGAGCGCATCATCGACGAAGCCACCATCGGCGTGTGCGCCGAGGCGTGCGGCGCGATCCGCAAGTTGCATGACGGCACGCTCGAATATAGCAAACAGCGCAAGCAGTTCGGCCAGCCCATCGGCAAGTTCCAGGTGCTCCAGCACCGCATGGCCGACATGTTCATCGAGGTGGAGCAGGCCGCGTCGATGACCCTGATGGGCACGTTGAAACTCGACCTGCCTTCAAGCGAACGCATGGCCGCCGTCAGCCTCGCCAAAGCCAAAGTGTCGCGCAGCGCCAAATTCGTCGGCCAGAACGCGATCCAGACCCACGGCGGCATCGGCATCACCGACGAGCTTGCCATCGGCCATTATTTCAAACGGTCAACGATGATCGAAAACCAGTTTGGCAGCGCGGACTATCATTGGAGCGGTATGAGCGGTTGACGATGGGGTGACGGGGGGAGCACTCCTCACCCCGCAAACCCCAACACCAGCATCATCGCTTGTTCTACGCGCGCCATATCCGCAGCTGACAGCTCCCCGACCCGCATCCCCAATTTGTCGCGCGGCACCGCGATGATTTTGTCGGCCATCACCTGCGACGGCCCGCGTAGGCCATTGTTGGCGCTCGGCGCCAGCGCGGGGCGCGACAGCATATTGTCCTGCATCAGCGACGTGATGCCGCAAACCAGCACCGATTCCACCGCGGCGGTCAGCCAGTCGGCCTGCACGATCAGCGCGGGGCGCGGCTTGCCCGCATAGCCCGCCCCGCCTGACACCGTCCAAATCTCGCCGCGCTTCATTCGGGACGAGCTGCGCTGCGCTCCGGTGGAATGGGCGGGCCGTCCGGTCCCCAATCATAATCACGCTCATCAGCCCATGTTTCGGCGCGGATGGATTCGAGGAACGCACCCACATCCGACGCCGCATCGAGCCGGTGGATATGCCTGGCCTCGTTTGCCAACTTGGCCTGTACTGTGGGATTGGCCAAGTCAGGCAGCCAAAATTGCCGGGGCCTCAAGCCCGTGGCGCGCAGTGCAGCGCGGCGCTTGGCGACGCGTTCTGCTCCCGTCATGCGTTCGTGCACACCCATAACTTGCCTCCGTTACATGTAACGTAGCGAAATTTCGATGGGTTTGCAATGTGCATGGTCCGGCCTGGCTGGGGCGGCAGGATTCGAACCTGCGCATGGCGGCATCAAAAGCCGCTGCCTTACCGCTTGGCGACGCCCCAAAGGCCGGACTGGGCTGCGCTATAGCGGGCGTGGCGGGGATGGCAAGCGGGGGCTATTTCAATTTTCGTCATTCCCGCGCAGGCGGGAATCCATCGCCTGCTGCCTCGACATTACTTTACGTCAGATGGACCCCCGCCTGCGCGGGGGCGAGAAGAAACGCAATTCAAACCCGCACCACCCAACCATGCACATCCGCCGCGCGGCCGCGCTGGATGGCGACCAGTTTGTCTTTGAGCATGCCCGTCACCTGCCCCGGTCCGCCCGCGCCGATGGTGAAGCTGGTGGTGCCGCGCGTTACCTTGCCAATCGGCGTGACCACTGCCGCCGTGCCGCAGGCAAAGCTTTCGGTCAGTCGGCCGCTCTCCGCATCCGCCTGCCATTGGTCGATGGCATAGGGTTCCTCGCGCACCGTCAGTCCGGCATCGCGGGCCAGCGTCAGCAGCGCGTCGCGGGTTATGCCGTGCAAGATGGTGTCGGAGGTCGGCGGGGTGACGATGCTGCCGTCGGCGAAGACAAACATCACGTTCATCCCGCCCAATTCCTCGATCCAGCGGCGCTCAACGGCATCCAGAAAGACGATCTGGTCATAGCCCGCCGCTTGCTGCTGCGCGGCCAGACTGGCGGCATAATTGCCCCCGCATTTCGCCGCCCCGGTCCCGCCTGGCGCAGCGCGGGTATAATCGTCTGACACCCATAACGACACCGCCGGCGCGCCCGATTTGAAATAATTGCCCACCGGCGATGCGATCACCAGAAAATGATACTCGGCCGACGGCTTCACGCCCAGAAACGCCTCGCTCGCATACATGAAGGGGCGCAGATACAGCGACCCGCCCTCTGCGCTGGGGAACCAGTCGGCATCGGCGCGGATCAATTGCTTGCACGCATCGACGAACATTGCGGGGGGCAGCTCCGCCATCGCCATCCGCCGCGCGCTGGCGGCAAAGCGGGCGGCATTGGCGTCGGGGCGGAACAGCGCCATCGCGCCATCGTCCAGCTTATACGCCTTCAATCCCTCAAAAATCTCCTGCGCATAATGGAGTACCGCGGTCGCCGGATCGAGCGTCAGCGGGCCACGCGGCATCAGCCGGGCGTCGTGCCAGCCCTGACCTTCCTTATACCGGATGCTGACCATATGATCGGTGAAGACGCGGCCAAATTGCGGATCGGCCACCAGCGCGGCGCGCCGGTCGGCGGGCGTCGGATTGGGGTGCGGATCGCGGAGAAAGGCGGTCATGGTCAGGCTTTCTGTGGCGCCGAACGGCGCAGGGATGAACCGCGCTCTTGCCAAAGCGGGGCGCGGTGCGCAACGGTGTCGCCTATGAGCGATGAAAATTTTCTTTCACAAACCACCGGCGCTTCCGCACTTTTCTTACGCGAGGCTGAGGTGCGCCGGGGGATTGAGCTGCTGTTTTTCGGCCATGCCCATTTCTGGCGGGCGATTGATGCTGCGCTGGTGGAGCAGGGTTTGGGCCGTGCCGAATATCGCGCGCTCCATTTCATTGCGCGCCAGCCGGGCCTGACGGTCAGCGATTTGCTCGCGCTGCTCGGCATCACCAAACAGTCGCTGGGCCGCGCGCTCAAGCCATTGGAAGCCCGCGCGCTGATCCATCACCCGTCCCGGCGGGCGCGACCGGCGGCAAAAGGAGCTGCGGCTGACCGCCGAGGGCAAGGCGCTGGAGGGGGTGCTGTTCACGCTGCTACGCGACGCGATGAGCCGCGCCTATTCGGCCGCAGGGCAGGATGCGGTCACCGGATTCTGGCGGGTCAGTGAAGCGCTGATCCCGCAGCGCGAACGTCCGCGCGTCGCAGGGTTGGGGGAGCGTTCCTAACGCCGCGCCAGTCCGAATACGCCGATCAGCAGCGGGTCATTGGTCGCCGCCGGATTGGCGCGGATCGCAGCTTCTTCGCTGGCAATGGTGCGGTAAATCGCATCATGCGCCCGGTCAGATACATCGCGGGCCAGGCGGGGCAGGTCGATGCCGCTCACCAGCCGCAGAGCTTCGGACACCGCAGCGCTGTCGAACAGCCGCAGCCCATTGTCGATGTCGGGCAGCATCGCCGCGACCAGCCGCCGCCCCATCGTGCTTTCGAGGAGGGCGGTCGCGGCGTTTGATCCGCCTGAAATAATCGCGGCGGCATCCTCGATCGACAAGTTGGTGATCGCGTCGGCAACAATCGGCGCGGCCCGTTCGGCGCCTTCCTCGGCAGCGCGGTTGACTTGGCGCAGCAGCCGGTCCTTGATCGGACCCGCCCGCAGCGCGCGGGTCAGCAGCGACGATGCGCCTGGCCCGCCCAGTTCGGGCGGCAAGTCGATCCGCGCGACGCTGCTGTCGTAAAAGCCATTGTCGGCCATCAACGCAGTCAAGGCGCGCTGCGATGCGAGGGATAGCAGGCGGCGGATCGCCTCGGTCAGGCTCAGCCCCGGCATCGATGCACAGCCCGGCAGCGCCAGCAGCGGAAGCAGGGCCGTGCTGGCGATCAGCGTGCGGCGATTTATGGCATTGGTCCCGGTCATGACATCATCCTCCCAGTGATGGCCAGCGGCTCACAAAGGCACTGGCGTTCGATCTTTGTTCCCGTTATGCCGCAGCGATGGCCAAGAGCAAACGACAATATGTGTGCCAGAGTTGCGGCGCGGTCGCAACGCGCTGGCAGGGGCAATGTGCCGACTGCGGCGAATGGAACACGCTGGTGGAGGAGGCGGGAGAAACTGCCTTTTCCGCCAAGCATAATCTGGCGGCGGGCGGACGGGCCTTTGCGCTCGAATCGCTCGATGACGATGTGGCCTTGCCGCGCCGGATGGCGTCGGGACTGGCCGAACTGGACCGCGCGCTGGGCGGCGGTTTTGTCGCAGGGTCAGCGACTTTGATCGGCGGCGATCCAGGGATCGGGAAATCGACCCTGTTGTTGCAGGCCGCCGGGCGGCTGGCGCTGGCGGGGGCGAAAGTCGCCTATATTTCGGGCGAGGAAGCGGCGGCGCAGGTGCGGCTGCGCGCGCAGCGTCTGGGGCTGGGCA
>JAAUPH010000223.1 GCA_012035435.1 Sphingopyxis sp.
CCTCGCTCGAGGACGACGGTCCGGCGGTGAGGCTCCGCCACGAGCCACACATTCGAGGAGGTATCAGCGAGCGGTATCGCAGCGGCAACCGAAACTCGGCGGCCCCCATTTTCGTTGCGTTTCGAACGGGCGAACAGATCGCGCTGGCCATCACCCAGCGCGCCGCGGGCGCCTGCGCCGCGATGAAGGCCACAGTCGCTCCGTCATGAAGCGCCTCCCGCACGCCGTGACCGCCGGGGACGCAGATAATGTCGGCCTGCGGGCAATCGGTGAAGGTCACATTGGGCACCAGCGCGACGTTGCAATCGGTCGGCACCGGATCGAGGCTGGCGGCCGCGACGTGCACCACAGCGCCCGGCAGGCGTGAGAGAAACTGCACCGGCCCCATGAAGTCGAGCTGGGTCAGATTGGGGAAGATCGGGAAAACGAGATGGATGGGTTTGGTCAAGGTCACCCCCTATTGATCGGGCGCAGCGGCGGGCTGAGCGGTATCGACCGCAATTCTGTCGCGCTCCTCCAGCATCGCCGCCGCATCGTCGAGCGCTTTGGCTTCGCCCACCGTCACCCCGCCGGGTCCCGGTTCGTTGTCGGTGCGGCTGCACGCGGCGAGCAGGATCATGGCGGCGAGAGAGAGGGCGCGGAGCATATTGGCAACGTAGCGCAGCCAGCGCTCAAGCAAAAGGGGCACCAACCGACGGTCGATGCCCCTTTGTAATCTGGTAGCCTGCGCAGTCATTACTTGCGGACCTCGTCCGCTGCTTCCTTCGCGGCATTGCCGGTCGCATCAAGTGCGTCGGCGGTGCCTTCCTGCACTTCGTCACCCACCTTAGCAGCAGCGTCTTTGGCATCGGCCGCGGCGTTTTCGGCGGCGCGGCAGCGGCCTCCGCGCCTTCTGCCACAGCATCGCCGGCGGCTTCGACGCCTTCTGCGGCGTCGTCAGCGACGACATTGGCTGCTTCGCCAGTTTCCTGCTGCGCCTGTTCCGAGCAGGCCCCCATGGTCAGTGCGGCGGCGGTAAGCGATGCAATCATCAATTTACGCATGTGAAATCCTTTCCCGACGAGAGGTTGCGAACAGTTAGGAATGCAAAAAGTTCCCGGCAAGGGCGCGCATGCAAAAAGGCCGCCCGCTTGCGCAGACGGCCCTCTTGTTGGCTCCAACGTTTTGCGCAAGCAAAACGGTGCCAGAAAAAGCCTTACTTCTTGGCTTCTTCCATCGCGCCCTTGGCAGCGTCAGCCGCTTCCTTGGCAGCGTCAGCAGCTTCGCCAGCCTTGTCGGCAGCAGCGCCAGCGGCGTCAGCAGCGCCTTCAACCGCGCCAGCAGCAGCGTCGGTTGCAGCAGCGCCAGCACCAGCAGCCGCGTCAGCAGCGCCAGCAGCAGCATCCATTGCGCCTTCAGCGGCAGCTTCGGTGCCTTCAGCAGCAGCTTCCGCGCCAGCAGCGGCGTCGTCAGCAGCCTTTTCAGCGCAAGCAGCGAGGCCGAGCGAGGCGGCCAGAACCAGCGACATTGTGATCGACTTCTTCATTTGGGTGCACCCCTCTTTTCGTGGTATGAAAGATGACGCCGGGAACCGTCCCGATCGCATCGCGCCGATGGCTAACCGCTCGGCTCAAGGCGTGCAACGGCAAATTCATACCCCGCGCGGAAATCACGACCAAATGATCGAAGGTGTAGGGGCGGCATAGGCAGCGGAAGCGCTGGCGCAGGCGGCTTGACGCTATATAAAGAAATCTTTATATCTATTCTATGTCAAGCTTGCTGTCTCTGTTTCATGGTCTGGCTGACCCGACGCGCGTTCGGATCGTCGCGCTGCTGAGGACGATGGAATTGGCCATTGGCGAGCTTGCCGTTGTGTTGCAGCAGAGCCAACCACGTGTGTCGCGGCATGTGCGGATATTGGCAGACGCCGGGCTCGTGGTGCGGCGCCGCGAGGGCGGATGGGTGTTTTTGCGGCTGCGTCCATCGGCGCCGATGGATCAGCTGCTTGCTCTCTTCGACGCCTGGTCCGCAACTGCCGAGGAAGAGGCGGTCTTTGCTGCCGACCGGGCGCGGCTGGAAACGGTGCGCGAGGAGCGCGCAGCCGCGGCGCACCGCTATTTTGCTGAGCATGCGCAGGAATGGGATGCCATCCGCGCGCGCCACGTCGCCGAAGGTGAGGTGGAAAGCGCGATGCTCCACCTGATGCACAATCGGCGGGTCGGTCATTTGCTCGATATCGGCACCGGCACCGGGCGAATGGCGGAAATCTTTGCGGCCACCACGCGCCAGATTACCGCGCTTGATCGCAGCCCCGAAATGCTGCGGATCGCGCGGGCCAAACTGGCCGATCGCGGTATTGCGGCTGAGCTTGTTCAGGGCGACTTTACCGCATTGCCGATGGCGGCGCGATCGGTCGATACGGTGGTGATGCATCAGGTCCTGCATTTCGCGCATGAACCCGACCGGGTCATTGCCGAAGTCGCGCGCGTGCTTGGCCCCGGCGGCCATTTGCTGATCGTCGATTTCGCCCCGCATGATCAGGAAGATTTGCGCACCCAAGCGGCCCATGCGCGGCTTGGCTTTTCCGATGCGCAGATGCGCGGTTGGTTCGCATCGACCGGGTTGCTGCTCGAAACAAGCCAAGCGCTTGCAGGCAATCCGTTGACCGTCAAGCTGTGGCTCGCGCGGCGGCGAAGCGAAGAAGGTCAGGATGAAGGCACGGCCAATGCGCCCGGTAAAGAGAAGAGGATTGCGGCATGACGGGCGGATTTAATGTGGGCAGCGAAGCGCGCCGCGCCGCCGCCTCGCCACTGTTCGCCGGGTTGCCGGGTGACATTGGCGTCAGTTTCGAATTTTTCCCGCCCAAAACCGACCGGATGGAAGAGCAGCTGTGGTCGGCTTTCCAAACGCTTGCACCGCTGGGGCCGCAATTTGTCTCGGTGACCTATGGAGCGGGCGGCTCGACGCGTGAGCGCACCCATGCCACCGTAGCGCGCATTGTCCGCGAAAGCGACGTGCCGCCCGCCGCGCATTTGACCTGCGTCGAATCATCGCGCGCAGACATTGCCGAGGTGGCTGAAGCCTATTGGAGTGCGGGCGTGCGGCATATTGTGGCGCTGCGCGGGGATGTGGCCGGCGGCGGCGCGTTTCGGGCGCATCCCGATGGCTATGCGAATGCCGCCGAGCTGGTGGCGGGGCTGAAGGGGATCGCCGACTTCGACATTTCGGTGGCCGCTTATCCGGAGGTGCACCCCGACGCCGACTGTGCCGAGGCCGATCTCGACAATCTGAAGCGCAAGATCGACGCCGGCGCCAACCGGGCGATCACGCAGTTCTTTTTCTCGCCCGATGCCTATTTGCGGTTTCGCGATGCGGCGGCAGCAGCCGGCATCACCGCCCCGATCATCCCCGGCATCTTGCCTGTGTCGAACGTGTCGCAGACCCGCCGTATGGCCGATATGTGCGGCACCGCGATCCCGCGATGGATGATTGACCTGTTCGACGGCCTCGACGATCATCCAGCAGCGCGCCAGCTTGTTGCCGCGACGGTTGCCGCCGAAATGTGTCGCCGCCTCTATGCGGGCGGTGTGCGCGATTTTCACTTTTATACGCTCAACCGGGCGGAACTCAGCTACGCGATCAGCCACATGCTTGGTCTGCGCCCCGCAGTTGTGTTGCAACAGGATGCTGCCGCATGACGCCGCGCGAAGCCCTCCTTGCCGCAGCATCCGAACGGCTGCTGCTCACCGATGGCGCCTTCGGGACCGAGATCCAGAATTGGAAGCTGCACGAGGCGGCCTATGCCGGGTCACTGGGGCTGGGCCACGACCAAAAGGGCAACAACGACATCCTCGCACTGACGAAGCCCGATGTGCTGGAAAGTATCACCCGTGCCTATCTCGCGGCAGGGTCCGACATTGTCTCGACCAACACTTTTAGCGCGAACAGCATCAGCCAGGCCGATTATGGCGCCGAACATCTGGTGCGTCAGATCAACCTCGCCTCGGCGCAACTGGCGCGCAAGGCGGCGGATGATTTTACCGCACAGGACGGGCGTCGCCGCTTCGTCGCCGGCGCCGTTGGCCCGACCAACAAGACTTTGTCACTGTCGCCCGACGTCAACAACCCCGGCTATCGTGAGATTGATTTCGACTATTTGACCGCAGTCTACCGCGAACAGGTGGAGGCATTGGCCGAGGGCGGCGTGGATTTCATCCTGATCGAAACCGTGTTCGACACGCTGAACGCCAAGGCCGGGATCGCGGCGACCTTGCAGGCGGAGCAGGCTATCGGCCGCGAGCTTCCGCTGATGATGTCGATGACGCTGACCGATCTATCTGGTCGAAATTTGTCGGGCCATACGGTCGAGGCCTTTTGGTATGCCGTCCGCCATGCGCGTCCGGTCACTATCGGGCTCAATTGCTCGTTCGGGGCGGCGCAGCTGCGTCCGCACGTCCGCACGCTGGCGAGCATCGCCGATACGCTGGTAATGGTCTATCCCAATGCCGGATTGCCCAATGAGCTTGGCGCTTATGATGAAATGCCCGAAACCACAGCCGCGCTGGTCGGCGAGTGGGCCGAGGCGGGGCAGGTCAATATTCTCGGTGGCTGCTGCGGTTCGACGCCGGCGCATATCGCGGCGATGGCAGAAATGGCGAGACAGCGTCGCTTCTATTGCCGCGAAAGGAAACCGTCGGTCTTCCCCTGCCATCGCCAAGCCGTCAACGTTGGCTGTAATTTTGGACGACTGCTACGAACTTTATAAATCAATAACATATTTAAGAAACGGGGTAAGCCGAAAACCGAATATAGAGTAGGCAGCAATAAAAAATGAAAAAGACAATTTTAGTAACTGGTGCCTCTTCCGGGTTCGGTCTTCATATTGCGAAAAGGCTTCATCAAAGTGGGTACAATGTGATAGG
>JAAUPH010000224.1 GCA_012035435.1 Sphingopyxis sp.
ATGAATATGGGCTGGTCGCGGGACCGCTCAACCATTTGATCAGCTATGATACTGCCGAGGCGCTGACCGGCTGGCATAAATGGCTGTTCGATTTCATCGCTATCCTGATCGGTATCCATATTGCGGCGGTGCTGTTTTATCTGGTGGTCAAGGGCAATGATCTGGTCAGCCCGATGCTGACGGGGCGCAAGGCCGTAACCGTGGACGCGTTGCAGCCACGCCAGGCGGGGCGGACCGCTACGCTGGTGGCACTAGTGGCCGCCATCGCCATCGCGGGCTGGATCGCCGCTGGTGCGCCGCCAACCTAAAACGGCTTGGTAGCGCCCAGAAAACATATGCCCGAAATAGTGATCCAGTAGATATAGGCAGCGATACGCGCCTGCCCGATTTCCTTGTCCAGCTTGGCCTGGATCGACGAGTCCGGCCCCGCTGCCAGCGCGCGGAAATAGACCGTCCATTGGCGCATCACAAAGCGCAGGAACAAGCCGATGCACAGGGTGAAGGCATAAAGGATCATCTTGGCAGGGTACCAGAGCGACCCCGCCGACACCTCGACCGGCCCCTGCCCCATGAACGCCATGACCGACATAATCGCGATCCCGGCGATCAGAGGGTAGCGGAGCAGCTCCTCAGCGCGCGTAATGCGGATGCCGATATCCGTCTCGCGCTTGAAAAAGGCTGCCCAGGTCATTGCCAGCCAGACAAGAAAAAACACCCACATGGCCGTGAGCGCGCCGGGCGCAGCAAGCGCGGGAATGAAGCCGTAAATCGTCCCCATGTGCAGGCCGAGCGGGAAGAGCAGCACAATCCCGGTGCGCGCCAATATGTCGATGCGATAGGCGGTTTCCATATGCCGCTTGCGTTCATCGAGCGACAATGCGCTGTTGGTGACATGATAACTTGTCTGGAACACCCCCCATTCGCCGCCCAGCCAATAGACCATCGCCAGAATATGCACCCAGCGCAGCACGTCCAGTTCGTTCAGATACATTTCGCAAATCCCCTACCCGCGCGCAATTTGTCCGGACAACTTCCCCTTGGCAAGCGCAAAATGGGCTTTAGGGTGCAGCCCGAAGGAGCAGACGCATGCAGCACCGGATTATCGAAGGGCGGATCGCCTACACCTCGCGCAAACCGGGGATGGAGGGCAAGCAGCGCGGGTTTGAGACCTTCATGTTCACCCACCATAGCGACGGCAAGGTGGTGCTGCGCGCGCACTGTGAGATAGAGGAACCCGCGCCGACGGTGATGCGCGACATCGTCTATGCTATTGATGAGCATCGACAGCCCATGGATCTGTCGGTGCGGCTGGTGGTCGGCGATGCTTTCATGGGCACCGGCTGGCTGCGGTTCGACGGCACACATATTGAATGTGAAAGCTATGGTCCCAGCATCGGCCGCCTCTCGCAGCACGTCGCCGCCGAGCTGCCGATCGACGGGTTCGGGACGCACCCGATTGTGGCCGATGGTTATTTGCTCTCCACCAAGGATTGGACGGTCGGTCAGCGGCGCAAATTCAACGTCTATCTCCCCTCCCCCGACCATCGCGGCGCTACGCCGCCGATGATCGCGCAGGTCAAGATCGACGCCGAATATCTTGGCGACGAAGAGGTAACAATCGCCGCCGGAACCTTCGCCGCACGCAAATTTGCTTTCATCGATCCGGGCGACAGCGGCATGGCGGGCGAACATCCGCGCTATGAGCTATGGATCACCAATGATGCCGACGGGATTTTCCTGAAGGGCGGGGTCGATGGTTATATGATGACATGGTATGAGCTGGTGGAGCTCAAGCGCTAGAGCGTGAGTCACGCCATCCGCACCAAAATCTTTCCCATATGGGCACCGCTTTCAAGATACGCAAAGGCAGCAGGGGCATCATCAAAGCCAAACTCGCGGTCGATCCGCATGGCGATGCCATGCTGCGCAATCACATCGAGCGCCGCCGTGAGCATAGCGCGACTACCCGAGGCGATGCCCTTGACCGCGATGTTTTTGGCAATGATCAGCCCCTGGCTGGCGGTGGCGGCATCCTGAGGCGAGCCCGATAGCGCGCCGAGTGTGCCGATCCGCCCCTCAACTGCAGTTGCCGCAACCGTTTGGCCAAGCGCAGAGAAGCCCAAGGTGTCAACGACGACATCGGCGCCGCGTCCGCCGGTCGCCGCAAGCAGCGCGGCGGGCCAATCGGCGTGCGTGCGATAATTGACCGTGTAATCAGCCCCCATGGCACGGCAGATATCAAGCTTGGCATCGCTCGACGAGGTTATGGCAAAGTCGGCGCCGAGTGCTTTGGCGAGCTGCAGCGCAAAGATGGACACGCCGCCGGTGCCCTGTGCCAGCACCAGCTCGCCGGGCCTGGCCTCGCCAAAGGCCACCATTGCGTGCCATACCGTGCCGCCAACGACGGCGAGGGTGGCGGCGGTGGCGTCGCCGACCGCATCGGGCACTTTGACCACCGCAGCCGCAGGCAGTCGCATTTGCTCAGCGAGCCAGCCGTCGGCAGTAACGCCCAGGTCGGCTCCAAACAGCGCCATCGAAAAGCGCCCGTCATGCCAGCCCAGAAAATGCGGCGCGATCACGCGGTCGCCAACGGCGATATCCGTCACCCCTTCGCCCAGCGCAGTGACGATGCCGACACCGTCAGACAGCGGCACACGGGCGCGTCCCTGCGGCGCGCCATAATGGCCGCGCAGGACCATCAGGTCGCGGTAGTTGAGCCCTGCCGCCGTTACCCGGACGACGATGTCGCCCGCACCCGGCTGTGGATCGGGCAGAGTCTGAAGGTGCAGCCCGCCAAGCCCGCTCTGGTCGCCGATGCCATAGGCTCTCATGGTTTTGCCCCTATTACTTCGGCGCGATTGGTTCGACCGATGCAGCATCGAAACGCGCGGTATAGCCTGCCGCGCCTACTTTCCCCACCATATCGGCGCGGAGCGGGATTTCGGCGTAAACGGTCACGGTATAATCGCCCGCAGACGGGTTGAGCCGCAGCGGCTTGATCCGCTCCTGATACGTCTTTGAATACCAAAAGGCCTTCGCATTGGCGAGGCAGGGGAAGCGGACGATCAGCGTTGCCTGTGTTGCCGGCACCTCGCCTTCAAAGGTTGCGACCGGAACCGGAGCGTTGATATAATAACCGCCCAGTTGCTGGTACAAACCGCTGTCGAAAATGGCCTTGGCGTAGGCCTGCATCCGGAGGCGGTCGTGCGTCGGCCCGGCCACGACCATATAGACGGGTTTGTCGCACGGCGGCGGCGCGGCTTCGGGCGGTGCGGCGAGAGCGAGCAGCGAGAGGAGCATCGTCATCCGATCAGCTGGTTCATTTCGATGAGCGTGCCATCGGGATCGAAGAAATTGCACCCGCGCACCTTGATCGGCGGCGCGCCGTTGCGGCCCGGATAGGTTTGGTCGCGCGCCGGGCCTGTTACCGTCACGCCGGGGATCTTCGCGGCATCAGCGCAACGTTCATCGACATCCTGTGTCTGGGTGATGATCACATGGCTGCCGATGCCCATGCGCGTGGGATAGGGGCCTGGATCGGGCAATTTGGGATCGACCCATTCCATAAGGCCAATCCAGCCGATAAACGGGTCATTGCCATTAAGGAGCACCAGCCGCGCCTTGGCCCCCGGCGGCCCGGCGGGCAGCGCAACACCAGACATGGTGACGACGGTATCATAATTGACCTTCAGCCCCATCACGTCACGGTAGAGGCGAAGGCTGTTTTCCATATTGCGCACGATCAGCGTCGTGCGGCGAATATCGGTAGGTAGCCGTTCGGCGGGGCGTTCGACGCCCGGTGAACTGGTAACGTGTGACCCGGTAACGTGTGAACCGGTAACGGGCGCGCTGGCGGCGCCCGCAGCAGGACTGCTGTTGTCCACGGCCACGACGCAGCCCGAGAGCAGCAGCGCGGTCGCTGCGGCCAATGCGATCCTCATTGTCCAAACCCCTCTTCCGAATAGGCCGCCATCGGCAGCGCCTCTCCCATTTGCCGCAGCAGCGATTGTTTTCGGAAGAAGCGCGTCAGTCCGCTGTCCCCCATTCGCGCCGGCCCCAACCCCGACAGGCCAAAGCTCGATTTTTCGGCGTCCCACACCATTGAGGTGAGCGAGCCATCGTTGATCGAGACCGCACCGACGTTAAGATGCGCGCCCACCGCCGCTGCCTCCCCCGCCGTTCCGGCGAGGACCGCGCCAGACAACCCATAAACGCCGCTGTTGGCGAGCCGTACCGCTTGTTCGACCGTGTCAAAAATGGTGACAGGGATGACGGGCCCAAAAGTTTCTTCGCGCATCACCGCCATGTCGGGGGTGACATCGGCGAGCACGGTGGGCCGCAGATAGAGGCCGCCACCGAGGTCTTCGATGGAGCCGCCACTCAGCAGCCGCGCGCCCTTCGCCCTCGCATCCTTGACTTGCGCATCGACAATTTCGGCCTGCTTGGCAAAGATGAAGGGGCCAATGTCCCCTGTCCGGATGTCAGGATAGTTGAGCCGAACCGCGTCCGCCTCGGCCACCAGTGCGGCAAGGAAGGGTTCGGCAATCTGACGATCGACATAGACGCGCTCGATCGACTGGCACGCCTGCCCGCTGTTAACGATGCTGGCGCGCAGCGCGATCGATGCCGCCGTCGGGACATGCGCGCTGGCTAGCACGATCATCGGGTCCTTGCCGCCCAGCTCAAGGCTGGCCGGAATGAAGGCGCGCGCGGCAGCCTCGGCGACCTTACGCCCGGTCAGAACCGATCCGGTAAAGGCGATATAATCGGCGCGCTCGACCAGCGCGGCGCCCGTCGCGCCGTCGCCTTCGATGACCGCCAGCACCGCAGCTACTTCGGGCACCGCTGCGATGGCCGCCATCAACGGGCGGATGAAGCGCGGGGTCACCTCCGACGGTT
>JAAUPH010000225.1 GCA_012035435.1 Sphingopyxis sp.
AGAACTGCGCGAGGACCGAAACGCGCGGGTGGAGCAGGTACTCGCCGAGGACGGTGAGCGCCGTGATGGGAACGACGCGTTGGCGGACGATGCCTCCCGGGTGGGGCGGATTGTGCATGGCCATGCGGTCTGTGTCCCGCCTTTCAATGATAGTCCAGGTAGTCGACGTCGACGGCCTCGCCTTCCTCGTGGCGCAGGCGCGCCACCAGTACCGGATCTTCTTCGGACATGAGCTCTAGGGCCAGGGTCGTGCTCATCGGTCCGCGCGGCGCGGGTGCTCCTCGACAGTTTTCGAGCCTCGGTTCGGCAGAGAGAAACGTTTTGCGCTCGAGAGCACGCTGAGCGGCCGGCTGCGACGAACCTGCACGTACACGCTGCGGCGGAACTCCTGGCCGTTCATTGAGAGGACCGCACCAGGCCGACCGGCGTCCAGGTTCTCCATGCCGATCACCCACCGTCCCGCGATGTCGGCCATTTGAACCAGCAAGTCCGTGTTCTTCAGTCGGACGAGCGTTTGTCCATTTTTCACGATGTCGCCGTGCTTCACGATCGACCAGAACGGCCGGTACCCCGGCGGCGCGAAGTACGCCACGAGCGAAGCCTTCGTGCGTTCGCAATCGATCGAAACCTGGGACCGCGGCTACGCCGAAAACGGCGAGCAAGTGTGGGGCTCGAAGGCCGGCCCCTACCGCTTCATGAAGGTCTCCGAGCGACCGCCGCTCGAATAGCGCCGACGCAACGGAACTGCACCGCCGCGCGCGCCGCGCATGTCGTCGCGGTCGATACGGAAACCGCCAGCCTCGACAGTGTCACCGGGCGGCTGGTTGGCGTCAGTCTTGCCACCGCGGCCGGCAAGGCTTGCTACATCCCGCTCGACCATGGCGGCACTGACATGTTTGCGGAGAAGCCGCAGCAGATTCCGCTGGACGATGCACTCACATTGCTGCGCCCGCTCTTTGCCGACGATGCAGTGCTGAAAGTCGGACATAATCTGAAATATGACATGGGCGTGCTGGCGCAACATGATGTGACCATCACGCCCTATGACGACACGCTGGTGATGAGCTTTGCACTCGATGCCGGCGCGCATGGCCATGGGCTTGACGAACTGTCCAAGCTCCACCTCGATCACAGCTGTCTGTCGTTCAAAGAGATATGCGGAACGGGCAAGAGCCAGATCAGCTTTGCCGAAGTGCCGCTTGCGCGCGCGACCGAATATGCCGCCGAAGATGCCGATGTCGCCCTGCGGCTGTGGCAATTGTTCAAGCTGCGCCTGCCGCGGGAAGGCGGCACGCGGGTCTATGAAATGGTCGATCGCGCGCTGGTGCCCGTGGTCGAGCGGATGGAACGTGCGGGCATCATGGTCGACCGCGACTATCTGGCACGGCTGTCCGGCGAGTTCGCGACCGAGATGGCGCGGATCGAGGCGGCTATCCATATTGAAGCCGAACAACCCTTTGCCATCGGCAGCCCGAAGCAACTTGGACAGATTTTGTTCGAGAAAATGGCGCTTAAAGGCGGACGCAAGGGCAAGTCGGGCGACTGGTCCACCGATCAGAGCGAACTCGAACGGCTCGAACGCGACGGCGTGCCGATTGCGCGGATGATCCTGGAATGGCGCCAGCTGTCGAAACTGAAATCCACCTATACCGACGCGCTGCAGCAACAGATCAACGCCCAAACCGGCCGTGTCCATACCAGCTATAGTCTGGTCGGCGCCCAAACCGGTCGGCTGTCTTCGACCGATCCCAATTTGCAAAATATCCCGATCCGCACCGAGGTGGGGCGCCAAATCCGCAACGCCTTTATTGCCGCGCCGGGGCATATGCTGCTGTCCGCCGACTATAGCCAGATTGAGCTTCGCCTCGCGGCGCACATGGCCAATGTGCCCGAGCTCAAGGAGGCCTTTGCCCAAGGGCAGGATATTCACGCCGCAACGGCGATCGAGCTGTTCGGCGAAAGCAATCGCGACACACGCGGCAAGGCCAAGACGGTCAATTTCTCGATCCTCTATGGCATTTCGCGCTGGGGCCTGGCGGGACGGCTCGAAGTCACCCCCGACGAGGCGCAGGCGCTGATCAGCCGCTATTTTGAGCGCTTTCCCGGCATCTCAGACTATATCCGCGAGACGCTGGAGCATGTGCGCGAGCGGGGCTATACCGAGACGCTGTTCGGCCGCAAAACCTGGTTTCCGAGAATCAAGGCGCCCAATCAGAATGAGCGCCAAGGCAGCGAACGCGCCGCGATCAACGCGCCGATCCAGGGCACCAGCGCCGACCTGATCAAACGCGCGATGGTGCGGATGCCGGGCGCGCTGGCCGAGGCGGGGCTGGGCGATGTGCGGATGCTGCTGCAGGTCCATGACGAACTGGTGTTCGAAGTCCCCGAAGCGCTGGTGGAGGCCACCAAACCGGTGATCCGCGACGTAATGATGGGCGCGGGCGCGCCGGCGCTTGCACTAACAGTGCCGCTGGAGGTGGAGATGGGCGTCGGCCGCAGTTGGGGGGAAGCGCATTGAACAAGGCTGGCCATAATTAGGGACAGTCCCTGCTGTTCTGATAATTAGGGACAGTCCCCAATTACCCTACCCCCGCGCTATTCCCGCCCCTCATAGGCCTCGACAATCCGGCCCACGATAGGGTGCCGCACGACGTCGGCCACGGAGAAGTGCGTCACCGCAATTCCCTCAACCCCCTCAAGCCGCGCCACGGCATCTGCCAGTCCGCTCGATGCCGGGATCGGCAAATCGACCTGCTTGGGATCGCCGCATACCACCATGCGGCTGTTCTGGCCGAAGCGCGTCAGGAACATTTTCATTTGCGGGATCGTCGTATTCTGCGCCTCGTCCAAAATGACGAAGGCGTCGGCGAGCGTGCGCCCGCGCATGAAGGCGAGCGGCGCGATCTCGATTTCGCCGCTCGCGATCCGCCGCTCGACCTGCTCGGCGGGCAGGCAATCGTGCAGTGCGTCGTAAAGCGGGCGCAGATAGGGATCGACCTTTTCCTTCATATCGCCGGGAAGGAAACCGAGTTTTTCGCCTGCCTCGACGGCGGGCCGCGACAGGATCAGCCGCTGGACGCTGCCGGTGATCAGCTGCGCCACCGCTTGCGCCACCGCGAGGTAGGTTTTCCCGGTCCCCGCCGGGCCAAGCGCGAAGATCACATCCTCACGGGCCAGCGCGTGCATATATTCAACCTGTGTATTGGTGCGCGGCAAGATCACTTTCTTCCGCGTGCGGATGACGATGCTCGACGTCTGGTTTGCCTCGTGGCGGATGATGCCGTCCAGCGTCGGCTGCGCGGTCATCGCAATCGCGCCCTCGACCATCCCGATGTCGACCTCTTGCCCATGCGACAGTTGATCGTAGATTGACGACAGCACATCGCGCGCGCGCGCGGCGCTTTCCGCCTCCCCCTCAATCTGTACCCGATTGCCCCGCGCCGAGATGTAAACGCCCAGCTTGTTCTCGATCGCCACCAGATTGCGGTCAAATTCGCCGAACAGCGCGCCCATCAACTGGGTGCGTTCAAATTCCACTGTCAGGCGGACGCGGTCTCCGGGGGCGGCAGGCGTATTCGACAGTGGTTTTTTCGACAAGTGCATTTCCCTTGTGGCAAATTTACTCAGAATGAGGCGGGCGAAACTTCTTCATGGCGATTGTCGGACTGCGGACGAAGTTTGCAATGCGGTCTTCAAGGTCGTCAAGACCCATCCGCGTTGCCATCTTGCTACCATCAACAAAATGAATGATATTTTCGTCACCCTTGGGTTCGATATAGGTCACAGCCGTTGCTACGATACTGTTTTCGATGCCATCGACCCTAGGGATCCTGAGGAATATCTCATGCATCCTGTGTCTGGAGCAGTTCGGCGGCAAGACTATTGGGCCCCGCCTCGGTCAGAGTCACCTCAATCATGTCGCCAATCGCCAGCCCCGGCGCAATCACATGCGCCGATTGCAGCCACGGCGTCTTACCAAGCAGCTGCCCCTCGCGCTTGCCGGTGCGTTCGAGCAGCAATTGGGTACGCTGCCCCACGCTCGCAATATTGAACGCATGTTGGTGATGGTTGATCCGGGCTTGCAACCGCTGCAGCCGGTCGTCCATCACATCGTCGGCCATCTGCCCATCCATCGTCGCGGCGGGGGTGCCCGGGCGGCGGCTATATTTGAAGCTATAGGCCTGCGCATAGCGGACCGCATCGACCAGGTTCAACGTCTCGGCAAACTCCGCCTCGCTCTCTCCGGGAAAGCCGACGATGAAGTCGCCCGAAATCGCAATGTCGGGCCGCACCGCGCGGACGCGTTCGATGATGCGCAAATAGCTTTCGACGCTGTGGCTGCGGTTCATCGCTTTCAATATGCGGTCGCTCCCCGCCTGCACGGGCAGGTGGAGGAAGGGCATCAGCTGGTCGACCTCGCCATGCGCGGCGATCAGCCCGTCGGTCATGTCATTGGGGTGGCTGGTCATATAGCGGATGCGCGCCAAGCCATCGATGGCAGCAAGCGCACGGATCAGACCATCGAGGCCAACGAAACGCCCGCGATCATCCTCGCCATCCCAGGCGTTCACATTCTGACCCAGCAGCGTGATTTCCCGCGCGCCGCCGTTCACCAACGTCCGCGCTTCGGCGACCAGATCGGCGAAGGGGCGGCTGATCTCCGCGCCGCGCGTATAGGGCACAACGCAATAGGTGCAGAATTTGTCGCACCCTTCCTGCACCGTCAGGAACGCGCTGGGCCGCTGCCCGGCAGCGCGGGGGGGGAGCGCGCCGAATTTCGATTCGGCAGGCATGTCGAGGTCGATGCTGCGCTTGCCGCGCGCCGCCTGGGCCAGCATATCAGGCAGCCGATGATAGGCCTGCGGGCCGACGACGATATCGA
>JAAUPH010000226.1 GCA_012035435.1 Sphingopyxis sp.
CTCGAAGTGGGTGGTGCGTCTCGGCTGGACGGGGAGCCAGCCGTCGCATCCCTTCGGAGAGTACGTGGCGAAGACCCTGGGCTACAAGAAGGTCGCGGTGTTCGGCACCGACTACGCCTTCGGCTACGAGGTCGTGGGCGGCTTCCAGCGCAGCCTCGAGGAGGCGGGCGGCGTGTTCACCGACCGGGTGCTCTCGTTCGACCCCGCGTCGATGCGCTGGGAGACGGCGATCGACGGCCCCGGCGGCGCCACGGAAATGGTTCAGACGGGCGCGTTCCTCACGCCCCGGCCCGAGAGCACGAGCGGGATCACGATCAGCGGAATGGCGCCCAGCACCAACATCGACAGTCGCGGGCTGGTGATGATCATCATCACCGTCGCGCCGGCGAAGAGCAGCAGGTTGCGCAGCGCGATCGAGGCGGAGGCGCCGAAGGCGGACTGGATCTTGGTGGTGTCGGCCGACAGGCGCGAGACGATCTCGCCCGCCTTGGTGCGGTCGAAGAAGGCGGCGTCGAGCGTGGTGAGGTGGCGGAAGACATCCTGCCTGACCGAGGCCACGATGCGCTCGCCGAGCGTGATGACGAGGTAATACCGCGCCGAACTCGCCACCGCGAGCACGAAGACCACGCCGATCAGCGTGAGGAAGTAATGGTCCTTCAGCGCGGTGTTGCCGGTCTCGAAGGCGGTGTCGATGACGCGGCGCAGCGCCATCGGCAGCGCCAATGTGGCCACCGAAGCGGCCACCAGCGCCAGCAGGGCCGCTGCGATCCGGCCCTTGTGCCGCATCACGTAAGGCAGAAGCGCCTTCAGCGCCGACATCGGCTGCGGCGGGGCCGACAGGGCCGCATCGCCCGCTGACGACACATTCTTACGCGGCTTTCGCAACTTGCGTCTCCCGAGCGGTTCGGCTATAGCCCGCCATCTTCATTCAGACACCGTTGCATGAGGGCCGGGCCGCCGCATTGATGCGACCCCAACCCGATCATGCGCCAAAGGGGCCAGCCATGAAAGCTGACATTCATCCGAAGTACGGCGAAGCCGAAATCCGCTGCGCCTGCGGCAACGTGATCAAGACCCGCTCCACCAAGCCGACGATCAAGCTCGACATCTGCGCTGCCTGCCATCCGTTCTTCACGGGCGAGGCTTCGCGCATCCTCGATATCGAAGGTCAGGTGGACCGCTTCTACAAGACTGTCTGTCCGCCAGGATTACGTGGAAAAGCAGAAAGCCAAGGAAGAACGCGATCGCAAAGCCAAAAGGTATGCCAGCACCGAAGCACGCATTCCGAAGCACGCATTCCGATACGTTTGTATTCGATAGAGAGTGTCGCAGAGGCTCCGCAGCGCCGGCGGCTCCGGCCGCTGTGCCGGCGCCCGCTACAGCTCCATCAAATTAAGCGCCGCCCGCACTTCTGCTGCGAAAATTTCCGGCTGTTCCCAGGCGGCGAAATGGCCGCCCTTGGCCGGCTCGCCCCAATGGACGATATTGGTGAAGCGCTTTTCGGCCCAGCGCCGCGACAGCCGCATGATTTCCTGCGGGAACAGGCTGCACCCCGTCGGCACATGCACTTGTCCGGCCGAAAAATTACGGAAGCTGTGCCAATACAGCCGCGCTGACGATGCGGCGCTGGCGGTGAACCAATAGAGGCTGACGGTGTCGAGCATCGCGTCGCGGCTCAGCGCCCGTTCGGGGTGGCCGCCGACCGACTGGCCGCCGGGTTCGTGGCCGCAATCGGTCCAGCCATGGCATTTCTCGACGATCCAGCACATTTGGCCGACGGGGCTATCGGTCAGTGCATAGCCAATGGTTTGCGGCCGCGTCGCCTGGACCACGGAATAGCCGGTGTCCTTCGCCTGATACCAGCCCAGCCGAGCCAGAAAGGCCTGCTCTTGCGGCGTCAGATCGTTCATCGTCGTCGGATCAGGCTGGCCCACCACCATATTGATGTGAATCCCCGCGCAGCTGTCGGCATGGTTCGCACCGATGGAACAAGTCACCGCTCCGCCCCAATCGCCCCCTTGCGCGAAATAGCGCGGATAGCCCAAACTGAGCATCAGCGCGTTCCATGCGCTCGCAATATGCTCGACCGACCATTTGGCTTCGCTGGGTTTCCCGGAAAAGCCGTAGCCCGGGAGTGCTGGAATCACGAGGTGATAGTCGGTGGTCAATGACGTCATAACGTCGAGAAATTCCAGCACCGATCCCGGCCAACCATGCGTCAGGATGAGCGGCCGCGCCGCAGGATTGGCCGAGCGGAGATGGACGAAATAAATATCGAGCCCGTCCACTTCAGCGACAAACTGCGGCAACGCATTCAGCCGCGCCTCGATCCGCCGCCAATCATAGGTATCGCGCCAATAGACCGCGAGCTCCTGTGCATAGGCGATCGGCACGCCCTGATCCCAATCGCCCACCGTCTCGCGCTCGGGCCAGCGCGTGCCCGCGAGCCGCGCCTTAAGGTCGTCAATCGCCGCTTGCGGGACTTCGACGGTAAATGGACGCGGCGTGCCAACTTGCATGGTTTTTTGTTCCTATCGCCTAGCGAGGACTTTGACCCACGGGCCTTGAATGCCGTCATAGCCACCGCCCATGCCCTCTTCCATCGCGACAGTGTGCCAGGCGGCGGCGGCTTGGTAGCAGACTTCGAGTTGCGCGCGGCTCAGATAGTTGAAATATCGGCCAAAGCGGTCACGACCCTCAGTGCCGCCTCCCTTGTAACTGGCGATATGCCATCCCCCCGGACGCAAAGCGCGCCAGATGCGGCGCACTATATCGGGCAGATCGGCGCGCGGCACGTGGAGCAGGCTCGCCGACGCAACAATGGCGTCATAGCGCTCCACTGCATCCAGCTCGTCAAAGCGCATCACCCGTACGGGACAGCCCAATCGCGCTTCGGCCTTGGCCGCCATCGCCGGGACGCCGTCGGTCGGATCGACGGCAAACCCGTGCGCCATCAGATATTCGGCATCGCGTCCCCCGCCGCAACCAAGCTCCAGTATGTGCGCGCCCGGTGTCAGCAGCGCGACAAAATCCTCTAGATGACGGCTGATGCCATTTTTGCCCGATGCCGCGTATACCGGCGCCTCGGCTGCGTAAAAGGCCAAGGTGGCCGGATCGAAGCCGCGACCAGTCAAAGCTACATCACCCGCACATGATGGCCATAGGCGGCCAGTTTTTGGTCAGCCGTCAGAAAAATCATGCCCTCCGCCGCCGCCTGCGCGATCATCCGCCGGTCTAATGGGTCGCGATGATGAAAGGGCATGCTCTCTACGTTGAGCATTGGACCCAGCGAAATCGGCAGAATCCCAAAGCCGGTCGCAGCAAACTCAGCGGCTGCGAGCTCGACCGGTGGCAATGAAGCAACGCGCCGTTCTGCGGATCGTTTGATCGCAATTTCCCACAGCGCAACAATGCTAACATGAATATCGTAGTCGGGATTGGTGATCCAGCCGACCGTCTCGCTGGTCAATTTTCCGGGTTCAGCGATGGCCCAGATGGCAATGTGTGTGTCGAGCAAGAATTTCATTCGCCATAAAGACGCGCCTTGCGCTCCGCCTCTTGCTCAAACATCTCTAGCACCTCTGCGTCAAGCGCCTGAAACGCCTCATAGTCGAACGTAAATTTGCCCTTGGCGCTGCCAAGCACGCGCGGTTTCTTGTCTTTCGCAATTGGCACCAATCGCACGGCTGGCTTGCCATTGCGGGCAATGATGATTTCGGCTTCGGCGCCGCTCTCAACCGCTTCGATCAGCTGCGACAGTCGCGTCTTCGCCTCATGGGTGTTCACATAGCCCATGAAGTGAACTTAGCCCGACTTAGCTAAGCTGTCCATGTCACCGCGTCGGCACCGGCTCAGGCCCGGTCCAGTCGTAAAAGCCCCGCCCGGCCTTTTTCCCGACCCAGCCAGCCTCGACATATTGCACCAGCAATGGTGCGGGACGGAATTTCGGGTCCCCGGTGCCGCTGTGCAGGACGCGGATGATCTCCAGGCAGGTATCGAGCCCGATGAAATCAGCGAGCGTGATCGGCCCCATCGGGTGGTTCAGCCCCAACCGGCACCCCGCATCGATATCGCGCATCGTCGCGACGCCCTCACCCAGCGCGAAGACGGCTTCGTTGATGAGCGGCATGAGGACACGGTTGACGATAAAGCCCGGCGCATCATTGGCGTGCACGATTTCCTTGCCCAGCTTGCGGCCAAAAGCCTCGACGGCAGCCAGCGTCTCGGCGCTGGTCGCAAGCCCGCGGATCAATTCGATCAGCCCCATCACCGGCACCGGATTGAAGAAATGAACCCCGATAAAGCGTGCGGGATCGGGCGCGGCCTGCGCCAGCCGGGTGATCGGAATGCTGCTGGTGTTGGTGGCCAATATCGCGGTCGCCGACAGATGCGGGCCAAGGCTCGCGAAAATCGCGCGTTTGATCTCCTCACGCTCGGTCGCAGCTTCGATCACCAAATCGCAGGGGGCAAAGTCTGCATGCCCAGCGACCGGCGTAATCCGCGCCAGCAGCGCAGTGGCATCGGCGGCGGTCATTTTCTCCTTGGTAACCAGTCGGTCGATCGCTTTGGCAATCCCGGCCTTGCCAGCCTCGGCGCGCGCCAGATCGACATCGCCGAGCAGCACGTCGTGACCCGTTGCCGCGCTCACCTGCGCAATGCCAGCGCCCATTTGCCCGGCGCCGATGACACCAATGATCTGCATGTTACCCCTCGAAATAGTGACTAACGCGATGCGCCCGGCACCCACAGCACATCACCGACGCCATTGCTATTCGCCGCGCGGCACGCCACGAATAACCAGTCTGACAAGCGGTTGAGATAGGCGAGCGCCAGCGGATTGAGCGTCCGATCCTCGTTCGCCGCCACCGCGCTGCGTTCGCC
>JAAUPH010000227.1 GCA_012035435.1 Sphingopyxis sp.
CGTTTTACTCACGTATTGGGTATAGCTTTATCCCTCCATTTCGTCGAAGATGGCGGTGGGAGATAGGTCATGAAGCCAATGATCTCGAAGTCGATCGGAGCTTTCGGAGCGCTTCTGTGCATCGCCGCGCCGTCGTCCGTGTCGGCCCAGCCTCTGCCTCATATCCGCCGTCCAGCTCGAATACGTGCGCGGCGCGCGGCAACCTGCTCTGCCCGGGTCGAAATCACCTCAAAGCCTCGCTGAAGGCCGATTTCGGGTATGACCCGATTCAAGACGACGCTCCCTGGCGGCTCACGGTCACCGTCAACCCCGCGCCCGGCGGCAACAATCTTGCCGCCGCGCACGACAACGGTGCCGCCCTCAATCGGCGCGCTGCCGTCGCCGATGACAACCCGCGCGTTGGTGATGGCGATGTCTTGGGCGATTGCGGGCGCTACCGCACCAGTCATCAACGCGGCGGCAAGAAGCAAAACGCGCGTCATTTCACATCCCCTTCGCCGGGCTGGCCCAGCTCGAAATCGCTCACCGGTCGCAGCTTCGGATCATTGGCGTCGAACAGCAAAGCGCCGTCGACCCACACTTTTTCGGGCCGCGAATAGACCGACAGCGGATTGCCGTTCCACAGCACCACATCAGCCATCTTGCCCGGCTTCAGACTGCCGGTGCGGTCGGAAATCCCCAGCGCTTTCGCAGGATTATAAGTCATCCAGCGAATGGCATCGGCATCACTGATCGTCATCCCCGCGCGCCGCCCCGAAGCGAGCGCTTTCGCTGCTTCCTGATTGAGCCGCTGGACCTGGTTGGCGTCATCGGAATGGATAATCGTACAGGCCCCGGCATTGTGGATCAGCGCGGCATTTTCGCGCACCGTGTCATAGGCCTCCATTTTGAAGCCCCACCAGTCGGCCCACACTGCCGAACACACGCCATCGGCCTTGAGCAGATCGGCGATCTTGTAGCTTTCGACTGCATGGTGAAAGGTCGAGACTTTATAACCAAATTCGCGCGCCATATCGAGCACGATGGCCATTTCATCGGCGCGGTAGCAATGGTTCTGGATGGTGATCTCACCCGCCAGCACGCCTGCCAGCGTCTCCATCGCCAGATCGCGGTCGACCGCCTTCCCGTCGTCCATCTTCTTCTTGTAAGCCGCAGCCTTTAGCCACATTTCGCGGTTGACCGCGAGATTGCCCATGCGCGTCGACGGCATCCGTCCTTTGCCGCCATAAACACGCTTGGGGTTTTCCCCGCACGCCATTTTCAGGCCATAAGGCGCGCCGGGGAATTTCATCCCCTGCATCGTGCGCGAATAGACATTCTTCAGCGTCACCGACCGGCCGCCCATCAGGTTCGCCGAACCCGGCAATATCTGCAGGCTCGTCACCCCGCCATTGGCCAGCGCGCGAGAAAAGCCGGGATCTTGCGGCCAGATGCTATGTTCGGTCCACACCTCGGGCGTGGTCGGATCGGTTGCTTCATTGCCGTCGCTGTGCGCAGGCACACCGGGGGCGGGATAATTGCCCAAATGGCTGTGAATATCGATGATGCCGGGCGTCACATATTTCCCCGCCGCATCGATAATCGTCGTTCCTTCGGGCACCGTGGTTCCCGCTGGGCCGATGCCACTAACCTTGCCGCCCGACAAAAACACAACGCCGCGCTCAAACACCCCGCCCTCGCCGTCATGCACCGTGGCATTGATCAGCGCGACCGGCCGCCCCGGATAGGGCTTGTATGTCGAAGGATAGGGGTCTTTGTTAAACGTCGCCGACTTTTCCTTGCTGTCATCAGCAGGCTTGGCCGAGGCAGAGGCGACATCGCCCCCCTGCCCCGCCGCGCAGGCCGAGAGTGCCAGCGCCAGCGCGCTGGCGGCGACAAGGTTAAGCTTTGGCATCTTCGGTATCTTTCAAAGTGTCGAGGTGCATCAGCTTTTTGATGAGCGGCGACACGGCAATCACCAATATCCCAAAGCCAATCGCGTAGAGCCCGATTGTTCCATAGACATCGAGCACCAGCGCCTTGCCAGCGCCTTCGCCCGAAGCCTTCTCCGATCCTGTGGCCGCCGCAATCAGGCCTGCCGCGAAATTGCCGGTAGCAGAGGCGAAAAACCACGTTCCCATGATGAGCGACGCCATGTGCGCCGGCGCCAGACGGTTCATCGCACTAAGTCCGACCGGAGACAAGCAAAGCTCCCCAGTGGTATGCAACAGATAGATCAGAAAGATGAAAAGCAACGGCGTCAGATTGTCGACGCCAGCCGCTTCTGCGCCCCATTTCAAGACGAAGAATCCCAGGCCCAACTGGATCATCGCCAGTCCGAATTTGGCTGCCGCAGACGGCTCCATTCCGCGACGCCCGAGCCATGTCCAAAGCGCCGCAAAAAATGGTGCCAAAAGAACGATATAGCCAGCATTGAGCGACTGGAACGTCGATGCGGGGATGCCGCCGCGATCGACATAGCGGTCCGCAAACAGGTTCAGCGACGATCCGGCCTGTTCGAACAGAGCCCAAAACAGGATCGAACCCAAGATCAGGAACAGCGCCGCAAAAATGCGGTCCCGATCTTCGCTTGGCAATTTGACCACCGCCGTAAACAGAACATAACCGACCAGGATCGCACCCGACACCCCAAGGACGGTACCAACCACGGCCTGGTTCTGAACCATCCACCAGCACACCCCGACGGCCAAAACACCGACGAGATAGAGGAGCCATTCGAATTTGATCCCTGCGACCGACGCCGCCAACCGCGCGGCATCGGGTGCTTCACCGCGACCAAGCAGCATCGGCTTGCCCCAAATGAACACGATCAGGCCTAGCAACATCCCGACGCCCGCCGCTCCAAAGCCATAGGACCAGCCATATGTCTCACCAAGATAGCCGCACAGCAGCGCTCCCAGAAAGGCTCCAAGATTGATGCCCATATAGAAAATCGTATAGGCGCCATCGCGGCGGACGTCAGTGCGCGGGTAGAGCTGCCCGACCATCACCGAAATATTAGCCTTCAAAAAGCCCGAGCCCACGATGATGAAAGCCAGCGCCAGCCAGAAGATATTCAGGCTGGCCGCGTCTTGCCCACCAGTACCTTCAAATCCCATGAGGAAATGCCCGAAGGTAAGCAGGATTGCGCCAAATGTCACCGCCTTGCGCTGACCCAGATAGCGATCCGCCAAATATCCGCCGAGAACCGGCGTGATATAGACGAGCGCCGTGTAAGCACCATAGATGATGCCTGCTTGTCCATCCGAAAACAGCCAATGTTTGGTCAGATAGAAAATCAGCAGAGCGCGCATGCCGTAGTAGGAAAAGCGTTCCCACATTTCGGCAAAAAACAGGACGAACAATCCCTTCGGATGTCCAAGAATAGTGCCCGCACTATCTCCGTGCGGCAACGCATTAGAGGCCATAGTGACCAAATCCCTCCCAAAAACAATGGCGCAACCTAGCGGGAAAATTGCGCAAGGGAAGAATCTAATTTCAATCGCAACCGCTCAATGCGGCCACTTGCATGCTGGCCCCATCCGCGCCATCTGCGCTCGCATGTTTAATGACAGCCGCACGCTCCGCTCGCATCTCGCCACGCGCCGTTCGGGCAAGGCGCGCGACATGATCGCGCCCGGCCCCGACGCCGCGACGTTGCGCGATATGCTCCACCTCGCCATGCGCACGCCTGACCATGGCAAGCTTGCGCCCTGGCGCTTCATCATCGTTGGCGATGATCAGCGCACGGCGCTGGCCGACCTGCTGAAATCCGCCTGGATCGCCGAAAACCCAGGCGCGGCGGACCAAAACCTGTCGGCGCTTGACCAATTCGCGCATCAGGCGCCCACGCTGGTTCTGCTGGTATCGACGCCAGTCGCGGGCAGCAAAATTCCCAAATGGGAACAACGGCTGTCGGCGGGCGCGGTGGCGATGAACCTGATCCACGCCGCGCATGCGCATGGTTTCGTCGCCAACTGGCTGACCGGCTGGGCCGCCTATAGCGCGCACGTCACCGCCGCCTTTGGGCTTGGCGAGGGCGACCGCATTACGGGCTATTTCTTCTTCGGCTCGCCCGCTCGCGACCTGGAAGAACGCCCGCGGCCCGACGCCGACGCCGTCATCAGTCACTGGACTCCGCCATCCGCAGATTGACTGTGCTGCTGTATTATGGCAATAGAGCGCGATGATCGATCCCAACAAGCCCGTCTATCTGCGCCTGCGCGATACCATCGCCAATGCCATCCTCGACGGCAAATATGCTGACGGCGACATGCTCCCTTCGGTCCGTGCGCTCGCTGCCGAAGAGGGCGCCAACCCGCTCACCGTTGCCAAGGCCTATCAGAGCTTTCAGGACGACGGCCTCGTCATCGTCCGCCGCGGCGTCGGCATGTTCGTGGCCGAGGGCGCATCGGCGCGGCTGCGCACGATGTTGCGCGAAGATTTCCTCACCAACTTGTGGCCCCCGGTCGCCGAGCAGATCCAGCGGATCGGCATTGACGTGCGGACATTGATGAACGGGATAGAGGCCTGACGGCTCACCGCAACTGCGCCGCCTTATCCCGCAGCGCCGCAGCATCCTCTTTTGCCCCCAGCGCGGCACGCTGATCGGCCCACAGCAACAACAACTCGCGGTTCAGCGGCTGCAACCGCACCGCCAACCCCGCCAGCGCATCGGCGCGCGCCTTATCCCCCGTGGCGGCATAGGCCCGCGCCAGCTCGCGCAACACCACCACATCGCGGTTCCCGGTTGTCCGCCGCACCCGCTCAAAATATCCGATGGCATCGCCCCAACGCCGCATATCCGTCGCCAGATGCCCCGACAGCCGGTCGGCCACCAGCACGATGCCGAACGGCGCGGCCCAGTTGCCGAGCAGGTAGACA
>JAAUPH010000228.1 GCA_012035435.1 Sphingopyxis sp.
CCGCCCCTTCGGGGTCGCCTTGGGCAACCCGGCTGGACGTCTCGCGCGGCTTGCCCGGGATCCCGCCCCGGCGCCAGCGCCGCGCTCCTCGTGCTCGGCCAAAATCGGCTCCGTGCCGAATGCTGCAATCTAACTGAAACAGGGTCTAATCGCCACGCCGCAGGTGGCGCAAACGCGGTGCCTCCTCCAGATCGCCCTTGTCCATGATGTCGCGGCGCATGCGGTCGCGGACTTCGTGGATGGAGGCGATAACCGGGCCCATGGCGACGCCTAGATCGATCAGCAGCGCTTCGGCAAGTTGCAGCGAGCTTTCGAGCGTTTCGGGGACCGCATCGGTGGCTCCGGCGCGGTACAGATCGGCGGCATGATCGGCGTCGCGAGCGCGGGTGATGATCGGCAGATCGGGAAAACGCTGGCGCAGCGTGCGCGTGAGCAGCAATTGCTGCACCGGATCATCCATGGTCATCACCACCGCATGGGCGGCGGCGAGGTCGAGCCGGTCGATGACGCCTGTGCGGCTGACGTCGGCAAAACGGATCGAAAAGCCGCGACGGCGAGCGGCGGTGACCGTATCGATATCGGCGTCGACCGCCAGATAGGGGCGGTCATGTGCGTGGAGCAGATCGGCAACGGTCTGGCCGACACGGCCAAAGCCGACGATCAGTGTGCGCCCGGCGATGTCATCATGCGAGTCCGCAGGCGCGCCGCTCAGCTCGATCCGGCGCGCAACGTCATTCCCGACCCGGGCGAGCAGCGGCGTGATGGTCATCCCGATTGCAGTGACGATTTGCCAAAATTCGCCGGTGGCGCGGTCCACCAGCCCGGCTGCGAGCGCGGCGTTGAGGACGATGAGCGTGGTTTCCGACGGACTCGCCATCAACACCCCGACTTCCGCCGCTGTGCCGCGACGCGCACCGGCCATGCGCAGCAATCCGCCGGTGACCAGCGTTTTGACGACCACGACGCCGGCCACGGCCAAGATGAGCTGCGGCCACATGTCGGCGATTTTGGCGAGGTTGAGGCTCATGCCCACGCTGATCAGGAAGACCCCCAGCGCAAGGCCCTTGAAGGGATCGATGATCGCCTCAACCTCTGCATGATAGTCGGTTTCGGCGATCATCAGCCCGGCGAGCAGCGCGCCGAAAATGGGGGACAGGCCGACCAATGCGGTGGCCATGGCGGCGACGATGACGACCAGCAAGCTGGCGGCGAGGAATATTTCGGAGCTTTTGGCGCGGGCTGCCTGCGCGAACATCACGGGCAGCACCCAGCGTCCCGCAGCGGCGAGGATCGCCACGACGATGGCCCCTTGCCATAATGTGGTGACGAGCAGGTTGGCGCCGTCGCTACCGGCGCCGGGTGCAAGCGCGCCGAGCAGGAAGATGATCGGGACGATTGCCAAATCTTCGAACAGCAGCATGGCAAAGGCGGCGCGGCCGACGGAGCTTTTGGTGCCGGTGATCTTCATCACCAGCGCCGTTGATGATAGTGCCAGCGCCAGACCCAGGCCCAGCGCTGCGCCCCAGCCATAGCCGCCAAACAGCGACAAGAGCATCGCGAGGATCATCCCGGCACCGATCAGCTGCGCCGCGCCGACGCCGAAGACCAGCCGCCGCATCGCCCACACGCGGCGGAAGGAGAGTTCGAGCCCGATGGAAAAGAGCAGCAGGATGATGCCGAGTTCGGCAAAGGGCGCGATCGCCGCCGGATCGTTGATGGTAAAGGGCTTCAACCAGTCATAACGTTCACCCAGCGCGCCGAGCGCCGCCGGGCCGACCAGGATGCCGACCAGGATAAAGCCGATGACCGGGCTGATCCGAAAGCGTGCAAAGGCGGGAATGACGATGCCCGCAGCCCCCAATACCACCAGCGTATTGGCAAGCCCGGTGCTGTCATAGTCTATCGCCATGCGCGCGGTATGGCGCAAGCGGTTGAAATTGTCAGGGGGAAGTTACGCCCCCTGAGCTTACTTCCAATTTTCCATCGCGGTTTCGAGGTTTTCGCGGATGGCTTCGAAAAACATCTCGGTGGTCATCCAGCTTTGATCGGGGCCGATCAGCAGGGCCAGATCCTTGGTCATCTTGCCTTCCTCGACGGTCTGGATGCAGACGCGTTCGAGCGTTTCGGCAAAACGGGTGACATCGGGCGTGTCGTCGAACTTGCCGCGGAACTTGAGCCCGCCGGTCCAGGCAAAGATCGATGCGATGGGGTTGGTCGATGTCGCCTTACCCTGTTCGTGCATGCGGAAGTGGCGGGTGACGGTGCCATGCGCGGCTTCGGCCTCCACCGTCTTGCCGTCGGGGGTCATCAGGATCGAGGTCATCAGACCGAGCGAACCAAAGCCTTGTGCAACCTGATCAGATTGGACGTCGCCGTCGTAGTTTTTGCAGGCCCAGACGAATTTGCCGTTCCATTTCAGGGCGCTGGCAACCATATCGTCGATCAGGCGATGTTCGTAAACGATGCCGACAGCCTTGAACGCAGCGGCAAATTCGCTCTCATAGACGTCCTGAAAAATATCCTTGAAGCGGCCGTCATAGGCCTTCAGGATGGTGTTCTTGGTCGACAGGTACACCGGCCATTCGCGGCCTAAGCCATAGTTGAGCGAGGCGCGCGCGAAGTCGCGGATCGAATCGTCAAGATTATACATGCCCATCGCGACGCCCGACGAGGGGAATTGGAACACTTCCTCGTCGATCATGGTGCCGTCCTCACCCTCGAACACCAGGCGCAGCTTGCCCGGGCCGGGGACACGGAAATCGGTGGCTTTATATTGATCGCCGAACGCGTGACGGCCAACAACGATAGGGTCGGTCCAGCCGGGAATCAGCCGGGGGACGTTTTTGATGACGATGGGTTCGCGGAATACAACGCCGCCCAATATATTGCGGATCGTGCCGTTGGGCGATTTCCACATCGATTTCAGCTTGAATTCCTCGACGCGGGCTTCGTCGGGGGTAATGGTCGCGCATTTGACACCAACGCCATATTTTTGAATGGCCTTGGCGGATTCAACCGTGATCTTGTCGTTGGTCTCGTCCCGCTTTTCGATGCCCAAATCATAATAATGCAGGTCGATGTCGAGATAGGGCAAGATCAACTTTTCGCGGATCCATTGCCAGATGATACGCGTCATTTCGTCGCCATCTAGTTCGACGACAGGGTTGATAACCTTGATCTTGCCCATGATGTTTTTCGTTCCTGCGGGAGGTGTTGGAGCGCGCCTTAGTTAAAGCGGCAAGGCGGGTCAATCCGCACGGCGCGGGCTCTAAAGGCAAAAATACCAGCTTTTCGGCGAGCGTCATTGCCACGGCGCATGCTGCCCCCTAGATAGACCGGCATGTCGCAGATATCTTTTAGCAACCGCAACGGCAGCGGGATCAAATGGCAATGGCCGTCGGTCCACCCCGAAGGACGCAAGTTCGTCCTGATCGCTGCATTCATTACAGCTGTCTTCGCGCTGATGGCGTGGGAAACGCTGGCTTGGCCTATGGCGGGCGTGACGCTGTGGGTCGCGGCCTTCTTCCGGGATCCGGTGCGCGTGACGCCGACCGATCCCAATTTGGTGATTGCGCCCGCCGACGGCCTGATCACCCAAATTGCCGACGTGCCGCCGCCGCCGCAGATTGCAGGGCCGGGCGGGCTTGGCGATGCCCCGATGACACGGGTGTCGATCTTCATGAGCGTGTTCGACGTTCACATCAACCGCACCCCGATTGCGGGCACCGTACGCCAGCTGGTCTATATCCCCGGCAAATTCGTGAACGCCGACCTCGACAAGGCGAGCGAAGATAATGAGCGTCAGCATTTCGTGGTTGAGCGCGCCGATGGAGTGCGCATTGGTTTTACGCAAATTGCGGGCTTGATCGCCCGCCGCATCATGCCGTTTGTGAAGGTTGGCGATGAAGTTGGCATCGGCCAGCGCGTTGGCCTGATCCGTTTTGGCAGCCGGGTCGATGTATTCCTGCCTGCAGGGACGGTGCCGAGCGTGCTGCTGGGTCAGCGCACGCTGGCGGGTGAGACGATCATCGCGCGGCTCGGCGATACGGCGGAGCGGGACGGCGTTGGACAATAATTTGCCCGGACATGAGCAGGACATCGACGCCGAGCGTCCCCTGCGCCGGGTGCGCGGGATTCCGCTGCGGGCGATCCCGGCGAATGTGATCACCGCGCTGGCGCTGTGCTGCGGCCTGACGGGAGTGCTGTTCGCGATTGCGGCGTCGCAGAGCGGGCAGATGATCGACTGGAAATATGCGGTCGGCGCGATTGTCGTGGCCGGAGTACTCGACGGGATGGACGGGCGCGTTGCGCGGATGCTCAACGGGCAAAGCCGGTTTGGCGCCGAACTTGATTCGCTGTCCGACGTGATCGCCTTTGGTGTCTCGCCTGCTCTGATCACCTATTTGTGGGCGATTGGCGATGTGCGCCAATGGGGCTGGATTTTTGCGTTGGGCTTCGTCGTTTGCGCGGCGCTGCGTCTGGCGCGCTTCAACGCCGCGATTGACGTCGAGGATCAGCCGCACAAGTCCGCCGGTTTTTTGACCGGAGTTCCGGCGCCGTCGGGGCAGGACTTGTCTTTACGCCTCTTTATCTGTGGTTCGTGACGGGTGACGAGATATTTCGTCAGCCAATTCCCGTCGCCATCTGGCTGGGCATTGTCGCACTGTTGATGATTTCCAATCTCGCGACATTTAGCTGGGGCCGGGTGCGGGTGCGTCAGACGATGCGGCTGGAGCTGATCCTGCTGGCAGCGCTGGCGGGGTCCGCGCTGTTCTTCACGCCGTGGCATCTGCTGGCGTTTATCAGTATGGCTTATGTTGCCATGCTGCCGTTCAGTATGGCCAGCTATGCCAAGA